>CALXAU010000059.1 GCA_944386355.1 uncultured Clostridia bacterium | reverse complement strand
AATCTAGCTAAAGAATTTACTAAAGCAGGCTTTTAAAAGAGGGGATTTCCCCCTCCAAATTCCTTTGCCAAAATCCTCCATATTTTTTTGCCAAAAAACTACAAAAACTCTTGACATTTACACCTTATAGTTCGTAAGTTGTTATAATTTGGAGCGGGTAGCGAGAATCGAACTCGCGCGACCAGGTCGGAAGCATGGCATTCTGCCACTAAATTATACCCGCAAAATTAACTACTTTAAAATTATAACATACTTTACAAAAAAGTACAACTTTAATTTTTTGGTTACCAGGATAAAAACATGAAATTTATTTTCAACAGTGTTCAACCTCAATAAAATCAACGGTTATAAGCATTTTGAAATGTAAAAATACGCTGTAACTATTGAAAAATCAACATTTTTTAATTTGAGTAAATCTTTTTAAAAAATAGGTGCTGAAAAATGAATATTTTAAACAAATGTTTTTTTAAAAAATTTCATTTTGATTATAAACGTAATTTAGAACAAAAAAATCTTTATAAGCATTAATACATTTGACTTACAGCAATCAAAAAATTTTTTTTCATGTTTTTATCCTGTTTGGCTACTTCTTGCTACCAGTGTTATAGAAGCCTACTAAAAGTAAGAATAAACAAAGTATTCAAAATGAAAAAATGTGAATATTTGTTAAAAAAAGTTTCTAAAAATGTGATAAATAATTTTTTGGAACATTTTATGATTCAAATTTATACCAAACTATTTTTTGTATAGAATAATTCATTTTTAATTAAAATGGGAACTGTTTCTTTTGATTTCTACAATAGGAAAGTTATACTTTACTATTGTAGAAAAATCGCTGCGCTTCAACAGTTGCACACAAATTTCTTTCATAAATTTGGCGCGAGAACAAATTAACGGAAAGCCAAAGAAAAAATTTAATATTTAGTAGAAGTAAATGGCTTTCCAATTTGTTCTAATTTGTGAAAATACTTACAACAACTACATTTTTAATCTCATATTGCTCAATATATTTTTTTAATTTCTAAGTCTTTAATGGTTATACTATTTAAGACTAGTTTCATATATAAAAATACACAGATATATTTAAATTATTAAAAAGTACAAAATTTTGAAATCTATATGAGATAGATATTGTATTTTCTCAATGGTATTATGATTAGATATAATTGTACAACTAACAAAAATTACCAATTGGAATAATATTTTATTAATTGTAAAATTTTATCAAATTTATCTTTCTTTATTTACTTTTTAGTTTATAATTGAATTTGATTTCCTTTTTTAAAAAGTATTTAATTAAACTTATTGTATCTTTTATTATCATTAGTAAAAGAAAACCATTATTTTTCTGGTTCTTTATCCAATTTTTTATCAATAAGATCTTTAAGATTGACTCGAAACATTTGACAATAGGTTTCTAACAATTTATATAGAGTATTTTCTAGACCATGCGTATCTATCAAATCTAAAATACGATCTGTCTCAAAATCCAATTTTAAGTTTAGATTATTTGAATCTAAGACTAAAAAATTTTATACTTGAAATATATTGCAACATCTGGTATTATAATAAAAAAGCTAAAGAGTAGGATAAAGATAATTGAGAAAATATATAAGATAAATATGTAATAAAAGTATAGAAAAAAAATAATAGAATTGATAGTTCTGCATGAAAATACCTGCTCCCAATTTAGTGCTCTTTAACCACATTGGTAGTTTTTGCAAAAATATCGAAGACAAGAAAGGAATGATAGTAAAATGAAAGACGAATTAAAAAAATTTTTAGCATATAACGAAAAATTCGTTGTAATATGTACAAGAACTACAGAATTAGTAGAAAAAGCAAAACAAATACATGATTTGAGTCCGGTAGCAACAGCAGCATTTGGAAGAGTTTTAACAATGGGGTGTATGATGGGAGTTCAAATGAAATCACAAAAAAATAAGTTAACTATACAAATAAAAGGAAATGGACCTTTAGGAACAATAATTGTAACAACAAATAATTTTCCAAGAGTAAAAGGATGTGTTACAAATCCTAGAATAGATTTACCTTTAAACGAAGACGGAAAATTAGATGTAGGACAAGCAGTTGGGAATTATGGATTCATAAATGTAGTTAAAGATTTAGGATTAAAAGAACCATACATAGGAATTTGTCCACTAAGTTCTGGAGAAATAGCCGAAGATTTTGCAAACTATTATGTACAATCAGAGCAAAAACAAACAGCAGTTGGATTAGGAGTATTAATAAACAAAGACGGAGTTAAATCAAGTGGAGGATATCTAATTCAACCAATGCCAGATGCAACACAAGAAGAAATTAGTAATGTCGAAAAAGCAATATTTGAAGCAGGAGCAGTTTCTAAATTACTAGACCAAAACATATCTTTAGAGGAACTAGCAAAAAGAGTTACAGGAGATGAAAATATAAAATTAATAGAAGATATAAGATACCCAATTTATGAGTGCGATTGTTCAAAAGAATATATGGCAGAAGGAATAAAAACATTACCAGAAGAAGAATTAAAAGAAATAATAGAAGAAGATGAAAAAGCAGAAATTACATGTCATTTTTGTAATAAAAAATATAATTTTTCTAAACAAGAATTAGAACAAATATTAAATAATAAAAAAAGCTAGAAAAAATAAAAAAAATGTGATAACATGTATAAATAAAAACTATTAAAAACAGAGGAAAACCAAAATGTATGATATTTCAATAATAATTTTTACATATTAGCATTAAAATAATGTAAAATATACATGAACATATACTTACATATGTAAACCTAATTTTGCAAATCATTAAGCAATTAAAAAAGTATTAAAACTATAAAAAAGAGAAAAATTAATGAAATATTAACAAAAGGAAAAGAAAAAGCTTTAGTTGTTTGTGAAAGAGAAAATAATAATAATTAGAGATAAGAAAAATATTTTACTGAGGTGATCCTAATTTTAAGTAAAAAAATAAATTAATAGTAAATAAAAAAAGAAAGGAAGAAAAAAATGGAAAAAATATTTATATTTGGACACAAAAATCCAGACACAGACTCAATATGTTCAAGTTTAATAAGAGAAATACTAGATAAAAAAAATGGATATACAAATACAGAAGCAAGAAGATTAGGAAAAGTCAATAAAGAAACACAATATGTACTAGATTATTTACAAATAGAAGCACCAGAATTATTAGAAAAAGTAGAAGAAGGACAAAAAGTTATATTAGTAGACCATAATGAATTTACACAAAGTGTTGAAGGTATAGAAAAAGCAGAAATACTAAGTGTTGTAGATCACCATAGAATAGCTAATTTTCAAACATCATCACCATTATATTACACAGCAAAACCATATGGTTGTACTGCTACAATTTTATATGAAGAATTTAAGCAATTTGGACACGAAATTGATAAAAAAGAAGCAGTTTTAATGATTAGTGCAATTATTTCAGATACACTTTTATTAAAATCACCAACTACAACAAAAAAAGATGAACAAGCTTTAAAAGAACTTTCTGAAATAGCTAAAATAGATGTAAATACATATGGAATAGAAATGTTAAAAGCAGGAACAGATTTAAGTGAATTTTCAGAAGAAGAATTAATAAACTTAGATGCAAAAAAATTTGAAAAAGATAATATAAAATATAAAATTGCACAAGTAAATACAGTAAGTATAGATGATGTACTAAAAAATCAAGTTAAATTGGAAGAAGAAATAAATAAAAAAATAAAAGAAGAAGGTTTAGATTTATTTGTTTTTGTAATTACAGATATTCTAAATAACAATTCTGAAATTTTAGTATTAGGAAATAGAAGTGATATAATAAGCAAACAAGTTGAATTAAAAAATAATAGAGCTTTTTTAGAAGGTGTAGTATCAAGAAAGAAACAAATTGTACCTTTTGTGGAAAAAGGTATACAATAAAAATTTAGGAGCTGTAAAAGAGCTCCATTTTTTTGTACATTAGGAAAGTTATACTGACTTTCTAATATATAAAAACATGCTGTACACAATTTTAATTGTGTAAAATTAGCACTGAACTAATTTACTTAAAATCCAAAGAGAAAATTTAAAATTATATCAAATTTTAAAGCTTTTCGATTTATTCTATGATGTGCAATAGACGTTAATAATAACTTTTAAAAACAAAATTAGCAAACAAGTATTGACACTGCTAAGAACAAGTAATATAATTTACAAAAGAAAAAATTAGGCTTAATGCATGAAATACAAATAAATGTAAATAACAAAACGACAATAGTATTTATCAATAAATATTAAAATATAGAAAATTAAATTATTAAGCCATAAAAAGTAAAAATTAAAAAGAAAAATATAGAGGATGTTAAAAATAAAAAAAGAAGGGAGGACGAAAATGTACCTAAAAAAATAGTACATTTTCAAAAAATATGAAAGAATTTAAGGCTGAATCAAAAAGATTATTAGACCTAATGATTAATTCAATCTACACAAACAAAGAAATTTTCTTAAGAGAATTAATATCAAATAGTAGTGATGCAATAGATAAACTACATTATGAATCTTTAACAAATGATAAAATTAATATGCAAGAACCAAAAATTAAAATAGAAATAGATAAAGAAAAAAGAATACTAAAAATATCAGACAATGGATGTGGAATGACAAGTGAAGAATTAGAAAATAATTTAGGAACAATTGCTAAAAGTGGTTCTTTAAGTTTTAAAGAAGAAAAATTAAAAAATAATGAAAACGCAAAAGAAGATATTGATATAATAGGACAATTTGGAGTAGGGTTTTATTCTGCATTTATGGTAAGTGATAGTATAACAGTATATAGCAAATCATATAAAAGTGAAAAATCTTATAGTTGGACATCAAAAGGAGCAGAAGGATATACAATAGAAGAATGTGATAAAAAAGAAATAGGAACAAGTATAGAATTACAAATAAAAGAAGATACAGAAGATGAAAATTATAGTCAATATTTAGATACATATACAATACAAAATTTAGTAAAAAAATATTCAGATTATATAAGATATCCAATTCAAATGGAAGTAGAACATAGTAAATTAAAAGAAGGAACAAAAGAAGAATATGAAACAGTAAAAGAGATAGAAACATTAAATAGTATGATACCATTGTGGAAAAAGAAAAAATCAGAAATTAATGAAGAAGAATATAATTCATTTTATTTAGGAAAATTTAATGATTATGAAAAACCACAAAAAGTAATGCATGTATCAGTAGAAGGACAGTACAGTTACAATGCATTATTATATATACCAACACATGTTCCTTTTGATTACTATTCTCCAGAATACGAAAAAGGATTACAATTGTATTCAAATGGAGTATTAATAATGGAAAAATGTGCAGATTTATTGCCAGATTATTTTGCATTTGTAAAAGGGCTTGTAGATAGTCCAGATTTATCTTTGAATATTTCAAGAGAAATGCTTCAACAAGATAGACAATTAAAAACAATCGCAAAAAGTATAGAAAAGAAAATATTAAATGAACTACAAAATATGATGAAAAATCAAAGAGAAGAATATGAAAAGTTCTTTAAAAATTTCGGATCACAATTAAAATATGGAACATATAATGACTTTGGAATAAATAAAGAAAAACTTCAAGATTTGTTGTTATTCTACTCATCAAAAGAACAAAAATCAGTATCTTTAAAAGAATATACAGAAAAAATGCAAGAAGAACAAGAAAAAATATATTATGCATGTGGAGAAACAAACGATAAAATAGATTTACTTCCACAGGTACAATTAGTAAAAGATAAAGGTTTTGAAATACTATATCTAACAGAAAACTTAGATGAATTTGTATTAAAAACAATTACAGAATATGATAAAAAGCAATTTATAAATGTTTGTGCAGATGAGTTAAACTTAGACACAGAAGAAGAGAAAAAAGAACTAGAAAAAGTAAATGAAGAAAATAAAGAAATGTTTGAAGAGATGAAAAAAGCAATTTCAGATGAAGTTCAAAGCATAAGATTTACACATAAATTAAAAAATCATCCAGTATGTTTAACAAGTGAAGGTGGTATATCAATTGGAATGGAAAAAATTATAAATGCAATGCCAAATGATCAAAAAGTAAAAGCGCAAACAATTTTAGAAATAAATGAAAATCACCCAATTGCAAATACATTAAAAAAATTATTTGAAACAGATAAAGAAAAATTAAAAAATTATACTAAAATACTATATTCACAAGCAAGATTAATAGAAGGTCTTTCAATTGAGAATCCAACTGAAATTAGTAATTTAATTTGTGAGTTTATTGCAAATAATGAATAAATTTAAACATGCTCTTGCCTTTTACACATTATTGTAATATAATTGTAACACAATTGTAATATTACAATAACGTAAATAAAAAAGAAGGGAAGAAAAGCATGTTTAAAATAGGTTTAGGACAAGACATTGGGATAGATTTAGGAACAGCAACAGTTATTGCATATGTAAAAGGAAAAGGAATTGTTTTAAGAGAACCGTCAGTAGTAGCAGTAGATAATAACACAGGAGAAGTGTTAGCAGTAGGTGGAGAAGCCAGAAGAATGCTTGGAAGAACTCCAGGGAACATAGTTGCTACAAGACCATTAAGAGATGGTGTAATATCTGATTATACAGTAACAGAAAAAATGTTAAAACACTTTATTCATAAAATATGTGGAAAATCAATATTCTCTCCTAGAATAATGATATGTATTCCCTCAAGAGTAACAGAAGTTGAAAAAAAAGCAGTAATAGATGCAGCAACACAAGCAGGAGCTAGAAAAGTATATTTGATAGAAGAACCAATTGCAGCAGCAATTGGAGCAGGAATTGATATTGCAAAACCATGTGGAAATATGGTAGTAGATATTGGAGGAGGAACAACAGATATAGCAGTTATTTCACTTGGTGGATCTGTTGTAAATACTTCATTAAAAATAGCAGGAGATAAATTTGATGAATATATAGTAAAATATATAAAAAAGAAACATAATATAATGATTGGAGAAAGAACAGCAGAAGATTTAAAAGTAAATGTTGGATGTGTATATCCTAAAATACAAGATATAGAAATGGATGTAAGAGGAAGAGATTTAATTACAGGACTTCCAAAAACAGTAACAATTCGTTCTAGTGAAATGTTAGAAGCTTTAATAGAACCAGCAATGATGATAGTAGATGCAGTACATAGTGTATTAGAAAGAACACCACCAGAGCTTGCAGCTGACATAAGTGATAAAGGTATATACATGACAGGTGGAGGATGTCTAGTAGACGGGCTAGACAAGTTATTACAAGAAAAAACAGGAATAAATGTTATGATTGCACAAGATACAGTATCATGTGTAGCATTAGGAACAGGAAAAGCTTTAGAAAATTTAGATGCATTAGATAATAAATAAAACAAAATAAGGAAGATAAAATTGAATAAAAATTGTGAAAATAAAAAAACAGTATCATTTATTACTCTAGGTTGCAAAGTAAATCAATATGAAACAAATGCAATGAGTCAAAAATTTATAGAAAAAGGTTATAAAATTGCAGAAGAAAATGCAGATATAATAATAGTTAACACATGCACAGTAACAAATATGTCAGATAGAAAATCAAGACATATGTTAAGACAACAAAAACAAAAAAATCCTAAAGCAGTAATAGTTGCAACAGGTTGCTATGCACAAGTTGCAAAAGATAATCTAAAGGAAATACCAGAAATAAATTTAGTTTTAGGAAATAAAGAAAAAAATAATATAGTAGAAATAGTAGAAAATTATATAAAAGAAGAAACAAATAAAGTTCAAGTAAAAGATATAATGCAACAAAAAGATTTCCAAGAATTTGGAAATGTAGTATATACAGAAAAAACAAGAGCAGTAATAAAAATACAAGACGGATGCGATAGATTTTGCTCATATTGTATAATACCATATGCAAGAGGAAGAGTAAGAAGTAGAAAACCAGAAAATATTATAGAAGAAATCGAAAAACAAGTAAAAAATGGAATAAAAGAAGTTGTTCTAACAGGAATTCATATAGCATCATATGGTAAAGACTTTAAGAAAGACTATAAATTAATAGATTTATTAGAACAAATAAATAAAATACAAGATTTACAAAGAATTAGGCTAGGTTCAATAGAACCATTACTAATAAATGAAGAATTTTTAAGAAGATTAACAAAATTAGAAAAAATATGTCATCAATTTCACCTATCATTACAAAGTGGCTGTGATGATACTTTAAAAAGAATGAATAGAAGATATACTACAAATGAATTTTTAGAAATTGTTAATCTATTAAGGAAAAATTATGAAGATGTAATTTTAACAACAGACATTATAGTTGGATTTCCAGGAGAAACAGATACAGAATTCAAAAAAACATTAGATTTTTTAAAACAAATAAAATTTTATAAAATGCATGTATTCCAATACTCTCCAAGAAAAGGCACAAAAGCTGCACAGATGAAAGAACAAATAGATCCAAAAATTAAAGAGGAAAGAAGCAAAATACTAATAAACTTATCAAATAAATATCAAAAAGAATATAACCAAGAGCAGATAGGAAAAAAAATAGAAGTATTATTTGAAGAAAACAAAAATGGATATGCAAAAGGTCATACTAGAAATTATATTGAAGTTCTATTTGAAACTAAAGAAAATATAGAAAATGAAACAAAAATAGTAATACCATATAAAGCAGAAGAAAGTTATATAATAGCATAATGTAATAAAATTGTAACAAAAATGTAATATATTATTTTATGAAAAAACTTGATAAAATTGGAATTATATAGTATAACTATTTAAGAAGGAGTATATCAAAATACAAAGGAGGAAATAAAATGGCTGAATTACAAGAAGAAAATCAAGTATCAGGAGTATTTGGAGGAGTAAGTTTTGAAAATGAAAATAATGGTAATCAAAATTCTTCAAATAATGAAAATGTAAATTATAGTCAAGCTGGTAATATATATGGTAATAATCTACAAGAAAAAGAAGCTGGTAATATATATAGTAATAATCTACAAGAAAAAGAAGCGGGAACAATAAGAAATACATCTAGTAATTTACCAACAAAGAGAGGATTTTGGTCTAAATTTAAATCTTTTTGGTTACAAGATATAGATTGGAATGCACCAATTAAAGTTGAATTAACACCACATCAACAGAAAATTGAAAATGAGATAAATGAATTTTTACATCAAGAAATAACTTGGAAAAAAGTACATGATTTTTTATTTCAAGAAATAAATTTTGGAAAAAAGAATAAATAAAACAAAAAGTTAGTTACAATT
>CALXAU010000058.1 GCA_944386355.1 uncultured Clostridia bacterium | reverse complement strand
TGCATATCTTTTTCTATATTTGCATAATCTGTACTTGATGTTGCCGTTGTATATATACTTTTTGGCACTACTATCCACGTCCACTCATTATTATTACTATCTTTTACTACTACGCCTTTATCTAAGTCATCTTCTACTACTGTTGAATTACTATCTGGTAAAAATGGTGTTGTTTCAGTTGTTGATGGCAAACTTCCTGTTTCTCCTCCACTTCCTCCATTACCATTTGTATACAATTCTGAATATAAAATCTCATATCCACTTGGTGTTATTATTTTATCACTTTGCAATTCTTTATAATATTTATCTGTATTACTTGCATTTGCAGTTTCTATAATATTTTTTATTGTTGCATCATCTAATGTTGTATCTTCTCCATTCTCTAATCTTTCTGCTATCCAATTAGCAATATCTAATTGCGCTTGTTCTTTTACTGATGCAATTTCTGTTTGCTTTTTACTATCATTTGCTCTTGTTAATATTCCATTCTCTCCTGTTAATGTTGCTATACTTACTGCTGCTAATATTAATAACACTATTATTGTTATTATTAATGCTATTAATGTTATTCCTTTTGCTTTTTTTAATCTTTTGATTTTGCTTATCTCCTTTAATATTTTTTCATTTTTTAGTTCTAGTTGTTGTAAATTTTTTCTTTGGTTTTCTAATCCTTTTTTTATCATTTGGTTTTCCTTCCTTTCCTTTAATATATGATTTTATTTCATTTGATTTTTAGTATTTTTTTGATTTCTATATTATACTTTAACACTTTTAAAAATTCATTTATTATCGTTACTGGTAAAATAACAAAATTTTATTTTTTAGTTGTTTGAATTGTGTTATAAGTATATTAATAGCTTATATAATTTAATCAATTATTCACTAAAAACTATGAATTGTAATAATCAGTTTTTTCTTTTATTTTTCCCTTTTAAAGTTCTTTTTATTCTTTTGTTTATGTTTAATAGTATATATTATTCTTTTTCTTTTGTAAATCTTTTTCCTAAATGTAATCTATTTTTAATATTTCTGTAATATTTTCGTAATATATAAATTTTTTATCTTCAATTATTTGGCTAAAAAAATTCCCAAAGAAAAAAAGAGCATAATGCTCCTATAAAAATTTCTAAATATATAAACTGTTTTTTATAAAAAAACTTTACAATTAATTAAATTTCTTCTTTTTAAACTTAATACTTATAACTCTTTTTTCACAAAGGTATTTAACATGCTAATATACTATATTTGTTTTTCACCTTCTGTGTTTAAAATTCTATCGTATTTTTCCATTATATTATCTACATGATCTTTTACTTCATCTATTTCATAACAATTTATTACTTTTATATTATCCAAATTATTTTCTTTTAGCTTTTGATTAACTCTATTTATATAATCTTCTTCTCCTTTAATAAATACAACACTATTTTCATCT
This sequence comes from uncultured Clostridia bacterium, assembly GCA_944386355.1. GTDB lineage: Bacteria > Bacillota > Clostridia > TANB77 > CAG-508 > CAG-269. The sequence continues at coordinate 7,989 of CALXAU010000058.1, read as the reverse complement.
ATTGTTTCTACACTGTCTAAATTATCCTTTTTAGACCAATCTAAATTTAGTATATCTTCTTTTCTGTCATCTTTTAAATTAATTTTAGAAACTAAAGTATTTACAGTTTTTTCTAAATCATTTTGAGAAAATATTTTTACATTTTTATTATTATCCATATTTGTATTTATATATGGTAATGCTATCATTTCAAAATGATAATCACTTGCAAAAAAACAACATACTTTTTCTTTGGTTTCTTTATTTTTCATACCTGTACTCCACCCTTTCGAAAATTAGCTTTTCGTAATTTTATTCTTATTATTTACAGCTTGCTTTATACTTAAAAATTAAAATTTTTATATCTATATTTTAATTAATTTATTTCTTAATGCTGTAAATTGTAACTTTTTTAATGTTTTCCTCTTTTGCTGTGTCCTGGTAAATTTTACCATTCAAATTTTTATATGTCAATAATATTTCAATTATATTTCATCTTCTTTTTTCGACAGTTTCAGCCTTTTGCGGTTTTTCTCTTGAGATTTATGTGTTTTTTTAAGTTAAATTAAAATTTTGCTTTTTTATAGCTTACACTTTTCTACAAAAAGTTTAAAAAAACAACGTAATATTTAAATATGTTAAAAATTATTTTTAAAATTAACTGTATAAATATAATTATTAGAATTCACACCTATAAAATTTTATATATAAAAATTTAAACTCAACTGTAAAATGTAACATATAATTTTTTATACTAGTATATTTTTTTAAAAAATGTAAATAATTATATTAAATTCAAAAAAATATATTTGGAGGTAACTTATGAAAAAACATATAAAAAATATTAAATTTATACTTATTTTAACTTTTTTACTATTTATTTATACAACTATTTGTGCATTTTCGTATGCTCAAAATGTTTCAACTGATATTTCAGATAGTGTATTTAGATTACATGTAATTGCAAATAGTGATTCAAAAGAAGATCAAGAATTAAAGTACATTGTAAGAGATGCTTTAATAAATTATATGAATTCATTGTGTAAAAATTGTACTTCAAAAGGACAAGCTATTAACTTAGCTATCGAGAATAAAAATACTTTTTTGGAAATAGCTAATAAAACTATACAAGAAGAAGGTTTTTCTTACACTGTAGATATAGAAATTGGTAATTTCGAATTTCCTACAAAAAATTATGGAGATATTTCTCTGCCAGCAGGATATTATGATGCTTTACGTGTAAAAATTGGAGAAGCTAAAGGACAAAATTGGTGGTGTGTAATGTTTCCTCCTCTTTGCTTTGTAGATGTTTCTTCTGGAATTGTACCTGAAGAATCTAAGGAACAAATGAAAGATTCTTTAAATGAAGAAGAATTTGCTTTAGTTTCAGACAACTCAAGTAATGAATTTCGTTTTAAATTTAAAATATTAGAATTTTTCACAAATAGTGGTTTAATAACAGCAAAAAAATAACTTGCATTGTTTAGCTTTTTATGCTATATTATGATAATATGAGAGTGTATGAATACACTCTTTTTGTTGTAAAAAAAATAGATTTTTTCTTTTTAATATATATTTTTAGGAGGTATTTGGAGTGGAAAAATTAGTATTAACTGGACCTACTCCCTTAAAAGGAGAAGTTTCTATAAGTGGAGCAAAAAACGCAGCAGTTGCCATTTTACCAGCTACTTTATTAATTGACGGAATTTGTACTATTGAAAATTTACCTAATATAAGTGATGTAAAACTTTCTTGTGAAATACTAGAAAGCTTAGGTGCAAAAATCACATGGAATACAAAACATTCTATTACAATAGACACATCTAATATTATTACAACAAAAGCTCCTTTAGATTTAACAAGTAAATTTAGAGCATCTTATTATATTATAGGTTCTATGCTAAGCAGAAAAGGCGATATTGAAGTAGGTATGCCAGGGGGTTGTAAATTAGGTGCAAGACCAATAGATCAACATATTAAAGGGTTCGAAGCTTTAGGAGCAAATGTTATAGTAGAAAATGGAAAAATTAAAGCTAAGGCTAAAAAACTTATAGGAACACACATATATATGGACATAGTATCTGTTGGTGCAACTATAAATGTAATGCTTGCTAGTGTTTTAGCAGAAGGAACTACAACTATTGACAATGCTGCTAAAGAACCTCATATAGTTGATGTTGCTAACTTTTTAAATACAATGGGGGCTGATATTAGAGGAGCAGGAACAGATGTTATAAAAATAAATGGAGTAAAAAAATTAAATGGTAATTCTACATATAGTGTTGTTCCAGATCAAATTGAAGCTGGCACATTTATGCTTGCTGCAGTTGCCTCTAAAGGAGATTTATATATAAAAAATTGTATAACCAAACATTTAGAATCAATAACAGCGAAAATTATCGAAGTTGGAGGAAATGTTGAAGATTATGGAGATAGCATTCATGTATGGTGTGATAAAAGACCAAACAAGGCAAATATAAAAACTTTACCATATCCAGGATTTCCAACAGATTTACAACCTCAAATGGGTGTAGTTTTATCTCTAGCAAATGGTACAAGTATAATAAATGAGAGTATATGGGATTCACGTTTTCAATATACTGAGGAACTAAATAAAATGGGTGCTAAAATAACTGCCCAAGGAAAAACTGCCTTTTTTGAAGGTGTAAAAAAACTATCTGGTGCTCCTGTTTATTCAAGCGATTTACGTGCAGGTGCAGCTCTAATTATAGCTGGTGTATGCGCTGAAGGAACTACTGATATATATAATTTAGAACATATAGATAGAGGATATGAAAATATAGAAGAAAAATTTAGAAATATTGGTGCAAATATAAAAAGAGTAAATGAATAAAACAAAAGAAGGAAGTACAATGTTTAATTTTTGTAGTTTATATAGTGGTAGCAGTGGTAATAGTCTATTTGTAGAAACAGAAAACACTAAAGTTTTAATTGATGCAGGTGTAAGTTGTAAAAAGATAGAGGAAGCTCTTTCTTCTAAAGGTGTTTCACCGAAAGACTTAAATGGAATTTTAATAACTCATGAACATACAGATCATGTTCAAAGCTTGGGTCTTTTTTCCAAAAAATATGATATACCTGTTTTTGTTAATAAAGAAACTTTAGACAATATGCCAAAACAAAAAGATAAATTATCAGATAAAAATATTAATCTTTTCAATGTAAATGAAAAATTTGAAATAAATGACTTAATAATAAATCCATTTTCAATACCTCATGATGCTGCTAACCCTTGCGGATTTAATATATTTAAAGATAATAAAAAAATTAGTGTAGCAACAGATATAGGACAAATGACAAAAGATGTCTTAAAAAATTTAGAAGGAAGTTCATTTATACTGTTAGAATCTAATTATGATCCAGAGGTTTTAAAATGTTCTTCTTATCCTTATAATTTAAAATATAGAATTGCTGGCCCTAAAGGACATTTATCTAACTCTATGGCTGGAAAAACAATTTCTTATTTATTATCTTGCGGATTAAAAAGAGCTATACTAGGACACTTAAGTAAAAATAGTAATTTTCCAGAGTTAGCCTATAAAACTGTTTTAGAAGAACTTATGGGTACAAATTATGATGAAAATTCTCTCTCTTTATCTGTAGCAAGTAGAGACAATCCTGGAAATTTAATACAAATATAATTTTAAGGAGATAAAATGTTACATATTGATATATTATGTATTGGAAAAATTAAAGAAAAATTTTTTACTGAAGCAATAAATGAATATTCTAAAAGGCTTTCAAAATATTGTAAACTTAAAATTATTGAATTACCTGAAGAAAAAATCCCTGATAAATTGAATATAAGTATACAAAATTCAATAAAAGCAATTGAAAGTAATAGAATTCTATCTAAACTTCATAAAGATAGTTATAGTATTTGCTTAGATTTAAAAGGAAAAAATTTTTCTTCTGAAGAATTTTCTAAACATATTGATTTTATATCTATGCAAAATAGTTATTTAACTTTTATAATTGGTGGTTCTTTAGGCTTATCTAATTCTATATTAGATGAATCAAAAGAAAGTATATGTTTTTCCAAAATGACTTTTCCTCATCAATTAATAAGAATATTTTTATTAGAACAACTTTTTCGTTCTTTTAAAATTTCTAATGGAGAAACATATCATCGATAAATTTATATATTATATGTAGAGAAAATGAGCAAAACTTGTAAATAAGGGGTTTAACAATTTGTATTTATAAGATATGCATTTTTATGTTAGGGGATACATACATTTTCTCTACAAAATTGAATACTTTATATTTTAATTCTTTTATATATTTTTTTCGTTAAAATTTTAATTAGGATTTTCTTTACGATAAAAAAAATTGAAATAAAAATAATTACTTTTGTCATGATTAAAAATTCCTTTGAAAAAATTTATTTCATTATAAATTCTTTTTTTATGTTTGTCAATAAAAACTCTAATACAAAAATCGACAAATGTTAATGATTTAAAGATAAATACCAAAAGTATTGATATATTAATATTATTTGGCAAAACATAGCTGGGGTTTAACAATCTGGGTCTTGCCTGCAAAATATTAATATATCAATACTTTTGAGTAATAAGAAGTGAAAAACCATTAACTAGTAATCGACAAATTATTCTAATAATTTTAAAACTTGTTAAATAATATTATTAGAAAAACTAGTAAAAAAAGAATTTAACTATGATAACACTAGCTATTATTCCAATAAAATCTCCAATTAATGATGCTAACAAAACAAATCTAGTTTTCTTTACTCCAACAGAACTTGTATATACTGCAATTGTATATAAAGTAGTTTCTGTTGAACCCATTATTATTGAAGCTACAAGACCAATAAATGTATCTACTCCGTAATTTTTCATAATATCTGTAGCCACAGCTATTGAAGCACTTCCTGATATTGGTCTTATTAAAGTCAATGGCATTATTTCACTTGGAAATTCTATCATTGTCAAAACAGGTTGTATTACATATGTAATCATATCCAAAATTCCAGAACTTCTTAGTGCACCTATTGCAACAAATAAACCTACTAAAGTAGGAAATATATTAAGTACAATTTCAATACCTTCTTTTGCTCCTTCTAAAAAAATATCAAAAACTTTATTTTTTTCTATTAAGCCATAAATAATAATAACAATTATTACAATGGGCATTGCTAAATTAGATATAAAATTTATTGCTTCCATTTTTTATTTTTTTCCTCTCTTTTAATAAGTAATTTAGCTGTAAATACTGCTGCAAAAGCTGCAAGTGCCGTTACTATCCACACAGGAAAAACTATTTTTGTAGAATTTTCAGAGCCTAATGAATTTCTTATGGCTATAATAGTTGTAGGAATTAATTGCAATGAAGCTGTATTCAATACAATAAAAATTAACATACTATTTGAAAGAGTATTTTTATCTTTATTTTCTCTTTGCATAGATTTCATTGCCTTTATTCCAAGTGGAGTTGCTGCATTTCCTAAGCCTAAAACATTTGCAATAATATTCATAGATATTTCTTTTTTAATTTGATTATTTTCTTTCATTTCTGGAAATAATTTATTAATAAAAGGTTTTAAAAAATCTGTTAATTTTTCTATTGCACTACTTTTATTTGCAATTTGCATTATACCATTCCATAAACACATAGACCCTAATAAACTTATACATAAATTTACTGCATCTTGAGCACTCTCTAGAATAGATTTATTTAAATTATCTAAATTTCCTGAAATTATTGCATAAAAAAATGAGATAATAATAAAAAAAGGCCATATACTATTTAACATCTTTTTTCACCTATAACATTTTATTCTATATCTTATTTTTTTAGTACAATATAATTGACCCTAAAGCATTTTTATGGTATATTGTAAACATATTAATGGATTGATTTTAACATTTAAGGAGGAATTTTTATGAAGGCTACTGGAATTGTCAGAAGAGTTGACGAATTAGGTCGAGTTGTTATTCCAATAGAAATTAGAAATAAATTCGATATTTTTGAAAGAGATCAAATAGAAATTTTTGTTGACGGCTCTTCTATTATTTTAAAAAAATTTGAGCCAAACTGTATTTTTTGCGGTAACACAGAAAACTTATTAAAATATAAAGATAAAATGGTTTGTGAAAAATGTTCTAAGGAAATCTTTCAATTAAAAAATAAATAAAAATATATCATAAATATTATTTGTTAAAAAATGATATTTAATAAAATAATAATTAAAAGTATTTATATATTAATAACTTAAATTATAAAACTATATTGCTATATTATGTTATATTTTAAATATAATATATAAAGCAATAAGGTTGTTATATGGCTAAAATAATATATAAATACTTTTTATAATTAATTATTAAATTTTATTTATTTAAAAATTTAATATATATTTCATTTTTAGTTACATTTTTATCTTTAGCAATTTTTTTTATTATTTCTTTTTTAGAAAATCCTTGAGATAAATAAAATTCATATAATTCTTCTTCTGTTTTTATTTCATTTTTTTCTATATCTTGTTTATTTCCTTCTATAATAATAACAAATTCTCCTTTTAAACTATCAGAAATATTTATTAACTCATTAATATTCTCTCTTAGAAATTCTTCATGTATTTTTGTTAATTCCCTTGCTATTACAATTTTTCTATCAGATATTATTTCCTTCAATTCAATAAGTGTTTTTTTCAATTTATGTGGTGCTTCATATAATAAAATAGTTTTTTGACTTTTTTTAATTTCTTCTAATTTATTTTTTCTTAGTTTTTTTTGCATTGGTAAAAAACCCAAAAAAATAAATTCTTTTGTATCTAATCCAGATGCTATTAATGCATTTACAAAAGCACATGCGCCTGGTATAGGTATTACATTTATTTGTTTTTCTATACATTTTTTTATTAAAATTTCTCCTGGATCACAAATACCTGGCGTTCCAGCATCAGAAACTAATGCCACATTTTCTCCATTTTCTAATTTATGAATTATTGTATCTTCCCTACTTTCTTCACTATGTCTATGATAACTTATTAAAGGTTTAGATATATTTAAATGATTTAATAATTTTAATGTATGTCTTGTATCTTCTGCAGCTATTAAATCTACTTCTTTTAATATTTTTATAGCTCTTAAAGTTATATCTTCTAAATTTCCTATTGGAGTAGCAACTACATATAAACTTCCATTTTTATCCATATTCAAAAACATTCCTTCCTTTAGAAATAATTCATTATTTTTTATATAATAATTTTTTAATAAATTAATTATTAAAATAATCTTTTTTTACTTTTAAAAAATGTTTTCCGTTTTTTATTGCTTTTATTAAAATTAATTTTGGCTCTTTTTCAATATCTCCTTTAACAAATTGAATTTCTTTTGGTTCTAATTTATATTTTCTTAAATAAAAAAATATATCTACTAATCTTTCAGGTCTATGAACCATATAGAATTCACCATTTGATTTTAGTAATTTTTGAGATATTTTTATAAACTCTTCTAATGATGCTGTTACTTCATGTCTTGAAATATATTTTTGTTCATTAATATTTTTTATTCCTGTAGATTTTTCTTTGTATGGTGGATTTGTTACAATAACATCAAAAGTATCATTATTAAAATAATTTTGTAAATTAATTATATTTTCTTCTATAATTTCAAATTTATTTTCTAAATTATTTAATTTTATACTTCTTTTTGCTCTATCTGATACTGCTTTTTGTATTTCTACTCCATATATTTTTTTTAATTTAGTTTTTGCACAAAGTAAAGTAGCAATAATTCCTGACCCAGTTCCTAAATCTAAAACTATTGAATCTTTTTTTAAATTTTTAGCAAAATCTGAAAGTAATACACTATCTATACCAAAACAAAATTCTTTTTTATTTTGAATTATTTTTAAGCCTTCTATCCCTAAGTCTTCTATAACTTCATCTTTTTCTATTTTTATATCCATAATTACCTCTTTTTAACTTTTTTATTATTTTTACATATTATATAATAAAAGTCAATT
>CALXAU010000057.1 GCA_944386355.1 uncultured Clostridia bacterium | reverse complement strand
CACAAAGAAGATTTAATTTAAATGGTTCAAATATAGTAGAGTTGATAAAAGCAACTGGAAAAGTAGAGCAATATATAAATGAAGAAATATATAGAAAATTTGACATAAGTGAGCCTGATATAAAGAAATTAAATTATTACTATAAAAAGATAAAGGAATTAAATGAAGAAAATAAGAAACTTAAGATTTTAGATTCAATGAAAAAAAGCAAAAATGTAGAGCAATATATTAGTAAAAAAACACAAGAAGAAAATGGTTTTTCTACTTTAGATATGATAGAATTAATCAAAGCAAGTGGAAATTTAAAAAAATATATAAATCCAGAAACAATAAAAGAGTTTAATATAGAAGATTATCAAATAAGAGATTTAATGGTATTTAGTGGAGAAGTAGACGAATATATAAACAGAAAAACAAAAGAAGAATTAGGCTTATCCGCTGATTATATGGTATGGTTAATAAAATATAGTGAAGATATAGATAAATATATAAACAGAAAAACAAAAGAAGAATTAGGTTTATCTGCTAATCATATGATAGAACTAATAAAATATAGTGAAGATAGTGAAGATATAGATAAATATATAAACAGAAAAATAAAAGAAGAATTAGGTTTATCTGCTGATCATATGATAGAACTAATAGAATATAGTGAAGATATAGATAAATATATAAACAGAAAAACAAAAGAAGAATTAGGTTTATCTGCTGATCATATGGTATGGCTAATAAAATATAGTAAAAATATAGATAAATATATAAACAGAAAAACAAAAGAAGAATTAGGCTTATCCGTTGATCATATGATAAAACTAATAAAATATAGCGAAGATATAGATAAATATATAAACAGAAAAACAAAAGAAGAATTAGGCTTATCCGTTGATCATATGATAGAACTAATAAAATATAGCGAAGATATAGATAAATATATAAACAGAAAAACAAAAGAAGAATTAGGCTTATCCGTTGCTCATATGATAGAACTAATAAAATATAGTGAAGATATAGATAAATATATAAACAGAAAAACAAAAGAAGAATTAGGTTTATCTGCTGATCATATGGTATGGCTAATAAAATATAGTAAAAATATAGATAAATATATAAACAGAAAAACAAAAGAAGAATTAGGCTTATCCGTTGCTCATATGGTAGAATTAATATGTGAAAAAGATAAAGCACTTAAGAGAGATGATAAATTTCAAAGCTTTTTAAAAGAAAAAATAGAAGAAGAAAATGTGGATCTTGATAGAATAATTAATATTACTAAAATAATAGAAGATTTAAGTAAGAGTAACTCAGATTATTTAGATAGGATAAAATATCAAATAGCTATGGAATGTAGTGCTTTGCCTATAGAACAACAAGGAGAAAAGGTAAAAGAAATAAAAAATTTATTTGAAAAAAAAAGCTTACCAGAGTTTGCAATGAATTTTTTGATTTTTGAACAACTACATCCAAATTTGCTCAGAAATGAAGAGATCTATACAGACAGTTCTTATGCAGACATACCAACATTTAAAGAAATGACAGAAGCACAAAGGAAACATGCTATTTTTTCAGATCTTTTAAGGATAACTGTGGAATCAAATAATAGAAATTTAAAGAAATATTTAAATATTATCGAAAAAGGCGATAATATTTTTAATAAATTAAGAAAAGGAATTTTAAATAAAGATAATTTATTAGAAGATGAAAAATCAGTACTTGAATCATATAGCAAAATATTAAATCAATTATATAATCAAACAAGTAGAGGTAAAAAAAATCCAAGAGTAAAGCATGATAATTTAGAGAAAGATTTACAAGAATTATATAATTTATTTGAAAAAGATAAAGTAAAGAATATAAGTATACCTGATAGAGTTGTTAGAATGTTTGGATACTATGCAGGTATAAGAAATTTTGAACAAGCAAAAGATTTATGTGAGAAAATACCTATAGAAGCAGAAAAAAGAAATAAGGAACGAGCTAATAAAGGACAAATAGATATAAAAGTAGGAGATTTTGCCAAAGGAATACAAAGAACAGAGTATATTCCAGAAATGTTTCAAAATGGAGTTGTATCAAAAGACTATCTAGGTGTAAGTGCAGATAGCGATTTTACTCCTTGTGATATGGATGTAGAGGTGATACAAAAAAGAGAACATCCTTCAAATATTTATGAAGATTTATCTATTGCTAGAAGTTATATACTTTCAGTAGAAACAGGTAGATACTTTGGAAGTTGTATATTTATATTTGAAAATAGTGAAGATTTTATAAAAACAAGAGAAAACTTTGAGGAAAATAAAGAAAATATAAAAGAATGTATTAAAAATAAATCTAAGATTGAATATTTCCAGAATAATAATTCTGCATTTGGTATTAGAACAGGTTTAGGATCAACAAGAATAAAATGTATTGTAGCTGACAAATACATTGAAAAATTAGGATTAGAAATAGCAATGAATGGTTTCTATATTCCAATAGTAGACAAAACTGGAAAGGTTATATTTACTCCAGAAATGTATGACGAAATTAAGCAGAAAATGCAAGGTTTAAGTTATTATGGATTAACTGAATTTAATGTAGATGAAAGTGCTAAAAATTTAGGAACAAGTCAAATAATGAATTTAGTTAAAGAGAGTGCTGAAGATGCGAGTTATAAAAAGAAAAAAATTATAAAAACCCTAGAAGCACATTTACGAAAAATGGGATTAGAGATAACAGATAAAAGAAAAATTGACCTTTCACCAGGAACTGTCGAAATAATAGATACAGGATCAACAGGAAGAGGTACAAATGAACCAGGTGATGGCGATTTTGATTTTATGATGAGATTAGACAAAGAAATTATAGGAGAAGAAAAAAATTTGCAGAAGTTAAAGGAAGTACTTAGAGAAGCATTATCAAATTCCGAAAAAAGTGATGAAACTGGTAGAGGAGATTTTAGGTATAAGGGTGTTTCTATAGAAGGCATAGAAAATGAAAAAGTAGATATAGATATAACATTTACTAAGAAAACGGATAATATAAAATATACGACTAACGAAGCTATACAGGATAGATTAGAAACCATAAAAAAACAAAATGAAGAAGAATATAACTGTGTTATTGCAAATATATTATTAGCAAAAAAAATCTTGAAACAAGGAAAAGTATATAAAAAGAAAAATGCAGAAGCACCTCAACCAGGTCAAGAAGATACCAGAGGAGGATTAGGCGGTGTAGGAATAGAAAATTGGATATTACAAAATGGGGGATCTTTTGAAAAAGCAGCAAGAACATTTATTAAAGAGGCAGAAGAATGTGATAATTTAACAGAGTTTCAAAAGAAATATGCTATTTGGGATTTTGGAGAAAATTATATGGCAGATATGGAAAATTATCCACATGACAATTTTGTTAACAATTTAACTGAAATAGGTTTTGAAAGAATGAAAAAAGTACTAAAAGATTATATAAAAACTATAGATGAAGAAAAAAGAAAAAGCACTTTAGATACTAATGACCGGTAAAATTTCAATGAAAGATATAATTAGTTTGAATATTTTGGTTGATACTCCATATATGAATGCAGTTGAAGCTTTACTGAAAAAAGCAAGAAATATAGGAGAAAAAGGAAGGTTTTAATGGAACAAATAGAATTTAATAATGCTTGTTATGAAGTATTAGAAATATTAAAATATATAAAAAACGAAGATTTAAGGAAAATACCTAAGGAAGAAATAGAAATATTAGAAAAAAATGCAAATTTTAATCATGATTTTAAATTTATACCAAGTATAAACATAAAAGAACAAAATATTTCTAAATTAGCTAAAGGGATAATAGCGGTTTATTTTGAAAAATATACTGCTACAGAAGAACAAAAATATAAAATAAAAGTAAAAAGAGAAAATGATTTAAAATGTATTGAACAGAAGAAAAGAGAGTTATATAATAAAGATAATTTATTTAAAGATAAAGTAAAATCTGTAGATGAAGTGAAAAATGAAAATACAAAACTTATTAAATATAATGAAATTAAATGGTATGAAAGAATTTTTTCATTCTTTAAAAAGATTTTAAGTAGATATAAAAATTAATAAAATACATATAAATTTGTAAAGATAATACTAATGATTATTAATAAATAATATCAATAAAATTTTTTGCTAATTTTAGTTATATCTAATTGACATAACTAAAGATTTGCTTTAAATAGAACTGTAACTCAATATGTAAAAAAATAGCAAAAATACTTGAATAAAGATATTTAATTGTGGTATAATAAAAAATGTTGAAAAGGGAGGAATAAAAATGAAGAATATTTTAAGAAAAACAAACATTGTATGTACAATTGGACCAGCAAGTGAAAAAATCTTAGAAGACATGATAAACACAGGAATGAATGTAGCAAGAATAAACTTTTCACATGGAAGCTATCCAGAACAAGAAGAAAAAATAAACGATTTCTTAGAAATAAGAAAAAAATTAGGAAAATCAGTAGCAATGCTACTTGATATGCAAGGACCAGAAATCAGAACAGGAATGTTAGTAACAGGAAAAAATGAAAAAATTATGTTAGAAGACGGACAAGAATTTGTACTTGTTAATGAAGACATAATAGGAGACAAAGATAAAGTATCAGTTAGTTATAAAGAATTATACAAAGATGTAAAACCCGGAGATACAATACTAATTGATGACGGTGCAATTGAACTAAAAGTTAAAGAAATAAAAGATAAAGATATAATATGTACAGTAATACATGGAAATAAATTAGGAAGTAGAAAAACAATGAATTTACCAGGTGTTTCTGTAAGATTACCAGCATTAAAAGAAAAAGATATACAAGACCTAAAAGACGGAGCAAGAGTAGGATTTGACTATGTTGCAGGTTCATTCATAAGAAATGTTGATGATGTAAGACAAATACGTAAAGTATTAGATGATAATGGTGGTAAAGACATTAAAATTATATGTAAAATTGAAAATCAAGAAGGTGTTGATAATATTGATAGTATTATTGCAGAATGTGACGGAATAATGGTAGCACGTGGAGACATGGCTGTAGAAGTTCCATTTGAAAAAGTTCCAATAATACAAAAAGAATTTATCAAAAAATGTAATGAAGCAGGAAAACCAGTAATAACAGCAACACAAATGTTAGAAACTATGCAAGAAAACCCATTACCAACTAGAGCAGAAGTTAGTGATGTTGCAAATGCAGTATTTGATAGAACAAGTGCTATAATGCTTTCAGCAGAAAGTGCTATGGGTAAATATCCATTAAAATGTGTAGAAACAATGGTAAAAATATCAAAAGAAACTGAAAAATATATTAATTATTGGAAAAGATTTAATAAACAAGAAATAAAAGTTAATTTAGAAGATATAGAAGAAAATATAATATACACAACATGTGAAACAGCTAAAAACTTAAATGCAGATGCAATAATTGCTTATACAAATAACGGAGATACTGTAAGAAGAATTGCTGGATTTGGTGCAAGTTGTCCAATCCTTGCAATAACAGATAATGAAAAAACATATAATCAATTAGCTTTAGTTTGGAACACATATCCAGTATTAATTCAAGGAGAAAATAGTGTTGATGAAACAATAGCAAAAGGTATAGAAAAATTAAAAGAAGAAATTTTAGAAGAAGGAGACAAAGTTGTTCTTGCAGGAAGATTTAAAACAGTTCCAAATGATTCAGAAAAAAAGGTTATAGGCTGTGTAGTAACAATCTAAGAAGTTTTTAAGTAAATTAAGATAAATAAAAAACTGAAATAGAAATATAAATTTTTATTTCAGTTTTTTAATGTTGTGTAACAAGTTTGTTTGGTATGTGATATTGTAAAGTTTTATTACATTAAGTGAAGCCACTTTTCTCAATTTGAATCTGATACACAAAAATGGAAAACAAGCATAAAAATAAATTTGTATGAATGTTACGAAAATATTACAATAGTGTTACAAGAATATTAAAAAAACATTACATTAGAAAAAAATGTTTACAAAAAATAAGAAGTAATATATACTGTGAAACATAAAAACAAAAATAAAAAAGTAACAAAAAAGAAAATAAAAGGGGGATTTTTAATGGATTATATGGAACAAAATGAGGAGTTATATAGAGCTTGGATTGGAACAAAGAAACAAGATAAGTACTATGCAAAAATGCGTTATGGAGGTTTTAGTTTTCTAGCTTTTTTTCCTATTCTTGCTGAATTATTATATTTAACAAGGAAAATGTATTTAGAATTAATAATTATTAGTTTTATACGTTGGGGTATTAATTTAATAACATATTTTATTTTTCAAAATGACGTTGCTTTAAATATTGCTACTTTAGCTATGTCTATAATATCTGGATTTATCTATTATCCATTATATAAATGGAATATAAAAAGAAAAATAGAAAAAAACAAAATAAAAGGATTAAATTATGAAGAGCAATTAAATATTGCAAAAAAATGTGGAGGAGATAAAATTACAGTATCAGTTATTGCAATGTTTTTGATATTAATTATAATTAATTTAATAATTTATATTTGCACATTCACAATAGTAAAAAATATTATAAGACAAATAAGAACTGCAGATTTATATTATAATGTAGAACTTAAAGATGAATATAAGGAAAATACAATACCTTCTATTTCAAATGAAATATATAACAATCTTTATGAAGATGATTATCAAAATACAAGTAATAAAGATATATGGATTTTAGACTATTGTAGTCTATATTATGATTCTAACAAATGGGAAGAAACTACAATAATGGGAAATCCCGCATTGCAATATAAAGATACAGGAGCATCCTATTTAGGATATGTAGGTGGCTATTTATTAGAAGAAGAGATAAATATTAAATCAATAGATATAGAAAAAGACTTTTTAGAAAAAATGGTTGAAAGACTGCTTGAAAATGAAGGTTTTACCGTTTCAAATGGTGAATGGAAAGAAATTAATGACGATTTAATTGTACTTAAAGCAGTAGCAGAAAAAGATAATACAAAGATGCCGTATTATTTTTATATAACAAATAATAGTATAAATGGATTTTTAATAATTGATTTAAGTGAAAATACACATTTTACTATGGAAGAAGCAGAAAAAGTAATGAATACATTAAAATAATTACTTTAATTTTTAAACAGTACTTACACAGTTATAAAAAAATTTATTTATTAATATATAAAAACGATATGATTAAATAATTTATAATTATTTACATATCGTTTTTTTGTTGAATAGGAAACCCTATGAAACTTTAAGTTACTTAGGCTCAAAGTGAAAATAAATATTACATATTTTATTTTCAAAATAAAAATCGCTTTCCTATTCAACAAAAAACAACGTTGCATCTTAAAAAACTGTATTAGATATAATTTTCTAATTTGTTTTACAATATCAAAGTAAAACTTACTTTTCTAATATAGAAAATAAATTTGTTGTAGAACAAATCTACTTTTAAAAGCCAAAGATAAATGTTAAAAACAGTATAAATATTAAGACTTTCCTGTTCATTTTATTAAAAAAATAAAATTTTGCTATAGATTAAGATAAATAATTTGATGAAAAAAATGTCGAACACTTCTAACAAATCGACAAAACTTCTCAATTTTTACTCTTGGAAAAAACTGTAAGTTAAAGTATAATACTAAAGCAGAGGAGGAAAAGTTTAAAAAATTTTAAACTAAAATTGTGCCTTAAGGAAGGAATGAGATAAAATATGGAAACAAAATTTTATGAAAAAGACAAGCTTCTCGTATTTAAAATAACAGAAGAAATAGATGACTTTACAGTACAAAAGATAAGGAGGAAAGCAGACAATGAAATTGAAAGATTTATGCCTAAAAGAGTTGTATTTGATTTTGATAGTGTTACTTTCATGGATAGTGCCGGAATAGGATTATTAATAGGTAGATATAAATTTGCAAACATCTTAGGAGGAAAATTAGAAGTAGCAAATTTAACACCAAGTGTTAAAAAAATATTCGAAATGAGTGGAATATTAAGGCTAATACCTACAACTGATTTACAAGAAATTAGTTAATAAATTACATGCTATTCACTTTTTAAAACAAAAAATATAAGAAAAGTGGCTTCGCCATATGTGCATTTCGCTTCGCGAATATGCACGTCCCAAGGTAACTTAACCTTGTTGTATAGCAAAAATCTTTGATTTTTCCTATACAATAAAAAAGGTTGAAAATAATTAATTAATACTTTTACAACCATATTTCGTCTTAAGAAAGGAATGAAATTAAAAATGAAAGAACAATTTGATAATGAAATGAAGTTAGAATTTATAAGTAAAGCTTCAAATGAAAGTTTTGCAAGAATTACAATTGCAGCATTTGCTTCACAACTAGATCCAACAATAGAAGAATTAGCAGATATAAAAACAGCAGTATCTGAGGCAGTAACAAATTGTATAATACATGGATATGATAATAGGCAAGGAATAGTAAAAATATTGGCAAAATTACAGGGAAACACAATAATAATAGAAATATCAGATAATGGGAAAGGGATTGAAAATATAGAACTTGCAAAAGAGCCATTATATACTACAAAACCAAACTTAGAAAGATCAGGAATGGGTTTTACAATAATGGAAAGTTTTATGGATAATGTTCAAATAGAATCAATTGTAGGATTAGGAACTAAAATAACAATGTCAAAAACAATAAAAAAACAAGAAGTTGAAGAAGAAGAATTTCAATGTATAACAAAAGAATAAAAGTGGGGTAATTTTATGTATGAAAATGACGCAAAAACAATAAAAAAAGCCCAAGAAGGAGATAAATTTGAATTAGAAAGATTAATACGACAAAATAATGGATTAATTTGGAGTATAGTAAAAAGATTTTATGGGAGAGGATATGAGGCAGAAGATCTTTATCAAATAGGGTGTATGGGCTTTATAAAATCAATAAAAAGATTTGATACTACTTTTGAAGTAAAATTATCTACATATTGTGTACCATATATACTTGGAGAAATCAAAAGATTTATTAGAGATGATGGTCCAATAAAAATAAGTAGAAGTACAAAAGATTTAGCAATAAAAATAAAAGAACTACAAAAAGAGTATAGCAAAAAGGGAAAAGATATTTCAATAGAACAAATAGCAAAAGAATTAAAACTTTCTAAAGAAGACATAATTTTTGCTATGGAATCGTCAAATACAGTTGAATCATTTGAAGCAAATATTATGAAAGATTCTAGTTCAGATGATAAAAAAATATCATTAATAGATAGAATAGCAACAGATAAAAATGAAGAAGAAGTAATAACAAATAAACTAGTATTACAAGATATAATAGAAAAATTGGAAAATAAAGAAAAAAAAGTAATTTTACTACGTTTTTTTAAAGAAAAAACTCAGACAGAAGTGGCAAAAATTCTTGGAATAACACAAGTTCAAGTTTCAAGAATAGAAAGAAAAACACTTGCAAGAATGAAGCAAAAATTAATTTCATAGCTATAATGCACAGCTATAAAGAAACAAAAATTAATTT
>CALXAU010000056.1 GCA_944386355.1 uncultured Clostridia bacterium | reverse complement strand
TACTTAAAATACCTATAATTAGCTAAATACCATTATTAAAAATTATGGGAATGGCAAATATTTTACCACTTCAATGGTAGATATTTGCTTTTTTAAGTTACAGAAATTAATGCACACAATTTTACTTGCGTAAAATTGGCGCGCGAACAAAGACACGACATATAACTAAACTAAAATGGCAAATAATTTTAATCATGTCGCTTTTGTTCTTGTTATAGTAAAAATCAAAGATTTTCCTATAACAGCAATTATATAAATGGAGGAATTAATGAAAAAAACTATAAAAATAGGAATTTTTGATTCTGGAATAGGAGGAGCAACAGTATTAAAGGAGATTTTAAAAATATTACCAAACGAAAATTATATATATTATAGTGATTCCTTTAATAACCCATATGGAGATAAATCAAAAGAAGAATTAAAAGAAATATGCAAAAAAATAATAAATATTTTAATACAAAAAAATTGTAAAGCAATAGTAATAGCTTGTAATACAGCAAGTACATTATCAAAAGATCTAAGAGAAGAATATAAACAAATTCCAATTATAGCAATAGAGCCAGCATATAAAATGGTACATGATTATGCATTTAATGAGGCTACTTTAGTAATGGCAACAAAAAGAACTATAGAAAGCAATAAATTTAATAACTTATTAAAAAATTACAATAACAATAAAACATATCTATTACCTTGTATAGGACTTGCAGATGCAATAGAAGAAGCAGACAAAGAAAAAATACAAGAATTTATGAAAAAGGAATTAGCAAAATATGCAGGAAAAGTACAAAATGTTGTAATAGGATGTACACATTATGCTTTAATTAAAGAAGAAATAAAAAATACATTAGGTAATGTGCAATTTTTTTATGGTGCTAAAAACTTAGCACTTCATTTAAAAGACGAATTACAAAAAAATGGTTTAATAAAAAATGTGAATGAAAATAAAAGAGTAAAAATTAAAATAAAACATTTAAAAATATCAGAAAAATATATAGCGAAAAATAAAATATCAGAAAATTTATATAAAAATATTGAGTTTATAGATTCAAGCAAAAATCAATATAAAAAGACTAGATTTTTTGAATTTTTATCGCAGAATACTAATTTTTAGTTTAGAGCAAATCGGAAAGCTATATAACTATAAAAAAGGAGGATATAAGTGGCAAAAAATAGTACAATATTTGTATGTAATGAATGTGGGTACGAATCTGCAAAATGGCTTGGAAAATGTCCAGCATGTAATGCTTGGAACACTTTTTTTGAGCAAAAAATTGTAGAAAATAAAGGTACTAAAAATAATGTAAGTGAAAGAAAAAATATCAAGCCACAGGCATTAAACACATATGTGGCAAAAGAAAATATAAGAACATCTACAGGATTTGAAGAATTAGATAGAGTATTAGGTGGTGGAATAGTAAAAGGTTCACTAGTTTTACTTGGGGGAGAGCCAGGAATAGGAAAATCAACTCTAATTTTACAAATATGTAATAAAATAAAAGGAAATGGGAAGGTATTGTATGTATCCGGAGAGGAATCAGCAGAACAAATAAAATTAAGAGCAGATAGATTAGGAATATCTAATGAAGATATACTTTTTTTAGGAGAAACAAACATTGAAATAATTGGACAAGTAATTATAGAAATAAAACCAAAATTAGTAATAATAGACTCTATACAAACAATGTACTCAGAAGAATTGTCAGCAGCAGCCGGAAGTGTAAGTCAGGTAAGAGAAATTACAGCGCAAATCATGAAAATTTGTAAAATGCAAGACATAACAACAATAATAATAGGTCATGTAACAAAAGAAGGAAATATAGCAGGACCAAGGGTTTTAGAACATATGGTAGACACTGTTCTATATTTAGAAGGAGAAAGATACTTTTCATATAGAATAATTAGAGGAGTAAAAAATAGATTTGGCTCAACAAATGAAATAGGAATGTTTGAAATGAAAGAAGAAGGAATGTGTGAAATTCAAAATCCCTCAGATGTATTAATTTCAGAAAGAGAAGATAATCCAGCAGGTTCTTGTATAGTTTCTTGTATGGAAGGAACAAGGCCAATACTTGTAGAATTACAAAGTCTTACAACTCAAAGTGTATTTGGATTTCCAAAAAGAACAGCAAATGGAATAGATTTTAATAGGTTAGCACTACTTATTGCTGTTATGGAAAAAAAGGCAGGATTAATGCTTGGTTCACAAGATGTATATTTAAATGTTGTAGGAGGGTTAAGAATAAATGAACCTTCTATAGACTTAGGAATAATACTTTCTACATGTTCAAGTTTTAAAAATATAGCAATACCAAAAGATGTTGTAGTTATGGGAGAAGTAGGATTAACTGGAGAAGTAAGAAGAATTAATTTAGTAGAAAAAAGAATAAAAGAGTCAGAAAAGCTCGGATTTAAAAAATGTATTATTCCAGAAAGTAATAAAAAACTCTTGAAAGATGAGTACAAATTAGATATAATAGGCGTGAAAAATATTAGGGAAGCGATGAAAAAATTAGCACTAATCTAGAAAGAGAAAAGAGGTGTAAAATTATTGCGCAAAAACAAAGAAGATACAATTACAAGAATTTTAAAGCTAATTGCACCAGGAACGCCTATTAGAAATGGTTTAGAAAACATACTAAGAGCAAAAACAGGAGCATTACTATTTATCACAGATAATACAGAAATGATAAAAAAAGTAGTTGACGGAGGTTTTTCTATAAATGAAGAATATAGTTCATCAAAACTATATGAACTTGCTAAAATGGACGGAGCAATTGTACTTAGTGGAGACTTTAAAAAAATTCTATTTGCAAATGCTCAATTAATACCTGAATATACAATTCCTACACTTGAAACAGGTACAAGACATAGAACAGCAGAAAGAACAGCAAAACAAACAGGAGAACTTGTAATTAGTATTTCTCAAAGAAGGAATATAATAACAATATTTAAAGGAAATGATAGATATGTCTTAGAAGATACAGAAGAAGTGCTAAACAAAGCAAACCAAGCAATACAAACACTAGAGAAATATAAGAAAGTATTTGATAATAAGTTAAGTATATTAAATGAATATGAATTTAACGATATTGTTACATTAGAAAATGTAATAGCAGCAATTCAAAGAGCTGAAATGGTAATGAAAATCGTAGAGGAAATTCAAGCAAAAATAGATGAACTTGGTAGTGATGGTAGACTTGTAAGAATGCAATTAGAAGAAATTATGGGAGGTCTAGAAAAAGAAGAACTCTTAATAATAAAAGACTATTATAGAAGTAATAATAAAAAAATTACACCAGAAAGTATTCTAGACAAGCTTGCAATGTTGTCATATGAAGAAATTTCAAGACAAAACAATATCGCAAAATTATTAGGATATGAAATATTTGATAATTATGACGAAGTAGGTGTATATACAAAAGGATATAGAATACTTAATAAAATACCGAGAATGCCTACAAACATTGTAGAAAATTTAGTATCAACTTTTAAATCTTTCCAACATATTTTAGCAGCAGATATAGAAACATTAGACGATGTTGAGGGAATAGGAGAAGTAAGAGCAAGAACAATAAAACAGGCATTAAGAAGAATGCAAGAACAATTTGTATTTGATAATATATAAGGAGGAATAAAAAAATGAAAAAACAAAACAAAATTATATGGGCAATAGCATTAATAATTGTTATTGTATTAATTGCAACAATAGCATATGGATATTTTAGAAAATTTACTATGGAGGTTAAAAATCCAATAGCAACAATAGAAGTAGAAAATTTTGGAACAATAAAATTAGAATTATACCCAGAAATGGCACCAGAAAGTGTAGCAAACTTTATAGCATTAGCAAATAGAGGATTTTATGACGGGTTAACATTTCATAGAATTGTTAAAGATTTTATGATACAAGGAGGTTCTAAAAACGGAGACGGAACAGGAAATGCAAAAATAAGTGATATAAAAGAAGGTGGAGAAGATAAAGAATATACCATAAAAGGTGAATTTATAGCAAATGGAATACAAAACAATCTAAAATTTGAAGAAGGCGTAATAGGAATGGCAAGAACAGATTATAGTCAACAAACTTCATCACTTGCAGAAGAAGGATATAACTCAGCAAGTTCACAATTTTTTATAATGACAAAAGAAAATACATCTCTTAATGGATATTATGCAGCATTTGGAAAAGTAATTGAAGGTCTAGATATTGTACATAAAATAGAAGAAGTAGAAGTAAAAGTAGCAGACAATGCAGAAGAAACAGGAAATACAGAAGAAAGTACACCTGTAAATCCACCAAAAATAACTTCAATACGAGTAGATACACAAGGTAGTGAATACGGACTTCCAACAACTCTAGAACCATTTGATTATACTACTTGGTTATACAAACAATATGGAATTGACCCAAGTACTTTAGAAAATTAAAATACCTTGTAAAAGTGATAACTTTTAAATGAAGGGATGAGGGTTATGCAAAAGAAAACAGAAAAAGGAGTAACATTAATTGCATTAGCAATTACAATAATTATATTGATAATTTTAGCATCAATTACAGCATATAGTGGTAAGAGTGCAATTGATTCTTCAAAATTATTAGCTTTTTCTACTCAAATGAAAGTAATGCAAGCAGAAGTAGATGTAATGAACCAAGAACTTATAAATGGAAATCAAGAAGTTAAAAACTATGGGGAAGATATATCAAATTTTTCTAAAAGTGAAGAAATATTAAATTCAGCAGAAATATATAATCAAATAGAAGAAAATACTTCACTTTCTGAAGAAGAAAAAACTACTCAAAAACAAGCTTTAAAAAATGGCTTTAGATATTATACATTAGATACAATGAAAGAATTAAATATACCAAATGTTAATGAAGAAGTGTTAGTAAATGTAGAGCATAGAATAGTAGTTAGTTGTAAAGGTATAGAATATGAAGGAAAAACTTATTACACTTTGGATAAGCTACCAGATAATTTATATAAAGTACAGAAAAAAGTAGATTAAAGGATCTACTTTTTTCAATGCTCTACATATAACTAAAATAAAAGGTCAAATAATTTAATCATGTCGCTTTTGTATAAACATTTATTTTTTTACATTCACTATCTCTAATAGCAATTAAGCTTCCTCGTATTTCAAAAGCTCGTGGATCACCAGAAGGACTAATAAGTACAGGACAAATATATGAATTTTTAACCAAACCCAAATCTAATAATCTTCTTTTTATATTATTATCACAATAAATACTTTCTAATTTTGCTTTTTGATTTAGAGGTAATTTATCCAAAGAAAATATATTTTTGTTCATAAAGAAAACCTCCTCTTAATATAATATTAAGCATTGACTTTTTTTGTGTATTGTGTAAAAATATAAATACAAAGAAAGAAAAAGGAGGAAATTTGTAGAAAATGGAAAAAAAGAGAGGTTTTGAAGTTGCAAAAGGGTGGGAAAATAAAAATATAAATATGCCAGTTAGAAAAACAAAGTATTCAGCTGGATATGACATAGAAGCGGCAGAAAATATAATAATCCCAGCTTATAAACCAGGAATGAACCCAACTTTAATATCAACAGGGCTTAAAGCATATATGCAAGATGATGAGGTAATGCTTTTATATAATAGAAGTTCAAATCCAAAGAAAAAGGGATTAGTATTAGCTAATGGAGTTGGAGTAATAGATAAAGATTATTATGGTAATTCAGATAATGATGGACATTTTATGTTTGCTGTTTATAATATAAAAGAAGATGATGTAGAAGTAAAAAAAGGCGAATGTATAGGACAAGCTATATTTCAAAAATATTTAGTAACAGATAATGATGATGCTCAAGGAGAAAGAATGGGTGGATTTGGTTCAACAAATTAATTAAAAAAATTTGAAATCCATAAAACCCTTGAAATAAGCGAGAAAATGGTTATAAAATACAAGTAAAAAAATGGTAAAAGTTTTGACTTTTGCCATTTTTTGTAGTATAATTAATATAGTTGAAAAATAAAGTTATAAGAAAAATCAGAATAACTTTATAATTTTTTTGATGAATTTGTTAAAATGCTGAAAGGAGTGAACTACATGTTCAATATAGGAGATAAAATCGTGTACCCAATGCATGGGGCAGGAAGGATATGTTCTATAGAAGAAAAAGATATATTAAAAGAAAAACAAACATACTATATTTTAGAAATGCCAGGTGAAGTTAAAGTTATGGTTCCGACAGCCAAAGCAGAAGAAATAGGAGTAAGAAATATAATAGACAAAGACTCAGTTAGTAAAGTATTCAGTGTACTAGAAAAAGATGAAACAGTTATGGACAAAAACTGGAATAAACGTTATAGAGACAATATGGACAAGCTAAAAACTGGAGATATATATCTTATTGCTGATGTAGTAAGAAATTTAAGTTTTAAACAAAAGGAAAAAGGTTTATCAACAGGAGAAAAGAAAATGCTTACAAATGCAAAACAAATTTTAGTTAGTGAACTTGTTTTAGCAGAAAACTCATCTATAGACGAAGTAGAACAATTAGTAGATAATAAAATAAATACATCATTTAGAATGTTCCATTCAGAGGAACTTCCAAAACAAAACATAGTAAATAAATTTATACCATTTGACAGTGATAATAATAGTACTGGTACAGATGCTTAAGCATTAAAATATAAAAATTGTAATAATTAAAAAAACTCAAAATATTAAATATTTAATTTGATATTTTGAGTTTTTTTTGAAGAAAAATATTACGAAAATATTACAGAAATATTAAAAAAAGATTACATTAAAAGCAGGTGTTTACAATTAGAAAATAATAATATATACTTATAAACATAAGAAAAAGAATAAAAAATATATAAAAGGAAAAAATGTAATAAAAGAAATTAAAATAAATAAATCAAGAATTAAAGAGAGAGAAGGGAAAATCAAATGACAAAAAGAAGAAATAAAATACAAAATTATATAAAAGATAATAAAAAAGAAAAAGGTATTACAATAGCTAGTTTAATAATAACAATAATAATATTAATAATATTGGCAGGTATAACAATAGGAGCATTTTCAGGAGAAAATGGAGCAATAACTAAAGCAAGCGAAGCAAAGATAATGACAGAATTGTCAGAATATAAAGAACAAGTAGATTTATATATAACGGGAAAAATGATAGAAAATATAGACTTTGAACCAGAAAGTCTTATTGCAGGAAAAACCAAATTAATGTACAATACTAAAAATGATGATGAGGGGAATATAAAAACAGTAATAGAAAATATAAGTGATAAATATTTTGAAAAATTAGAGATAATAAAGGGAGAATTATTAATTAACACAAAAGATAGATTAGAAATCAAAGTAGCTCAAGCTGTAGGTATTCAAGTAAATCCATATGATATAACAGAAGAAGGAGAACTATTATCATCAGAAGGAAATTTACTATTAATGGACGAAAATGGAACTGTAACAATACCGAATTCAGTAACAAAAATAGGAGAAGGAGCATTTGCAGATTTAGAAGGATTAAAAACAATAATAATACCAGGAACTTGTAAAGAAATAGAAAGAAATGCATTTAGAAATAATAAAACATTAGAAAAAGTAATAATGCAAGACGGAGTAGAAATAATAGGAGTAGGAGCATTTTCAAATTGTACAAATTTAAAAGAAGTACAAATGCCAGATAGTGTAATAAGCATGGGAGTACAGGCTTTTTATTTAGACTCTAATTTAAAAAGTATTAATTTATCAAAAGGAATAAGGAACATACCTTCGTATGCATTTTCAGGTACTAGATTGACTGAAATTATATTACCTGAAGGAATAGAAGTTATAGAGGGTTATGCTTTTTCAAGCTGTACAAATTTAGAGACTATTAATTTTCCAGAAAGTTTACAAAGTATTAATGGAACAGCATTTAATAATTGTAAGAATTTAAAAAATATTAGTATAGACAAAAATAATCAAAATTTTAAATTAACTAATAATATATTGATTGGAAATAAAGAAACAGAGATGATAATAATATTAGAAAGTGCAGTAAAAGATAATAGTTTTACAGTACCAGAAGGTGTAAAAAGTCTGAGCGCAGGACAAATAAATCATTTTACACAACTAGAAACAGTATATATTCCAAAAAGTGTTACATTAATTGCATCTGAATTTATAAATAACAATATAGAAAATGTTATAATAGATGAAAATAATACTAAATACGAAACTTATCAAAATGGAATATATATTAAGGAAAATGGAGAAAGAAAAGAATTAGTCAGATATTATGGAAATGAAAGTATTGTAGCAATAGAAGAGGGGATAGAAAGAATAGGTGATTATGCTTTTAAAAGTAAAGACTTAAATAAAGTGAGCTTTCCACAAAGTTTAAAAAGTGTATCAGGTCATGTTTTTAGTGGTTGTAAAAATATAACAAGTATAAGTTTAGGGGAAAATGTAAACTATATTGCTCCATTATTTTTATATAGTTCAAAAGTAACTGAATTACTTATATCTGAAAATAACCTAAATTATACAGTGTATAATAATGTATTATATAATAAAGATATGACAAAATTAATATTCCCAATAGATCCACAAAATACTATGACATCATTTGAAATATTAGAAGGAGTAGAAGAAATTGGTGATTACGCTTTTCATGCACAAATAAATTTAGAAAAAGTTACTATACCAAATACAGTAACTAAAATAAGAAGAGCCTTTAATCATTGTAATAAATTAACTAAAATAGAAATACCAAATAGTATAAAAGAAATATCTACAAGTTGTTTTAGTAATTCTAATAATCTTAGAGAAATTATTATTCATAAGAAAAAGGGAGAAATAAGTGGTTCACCATGGGACTGTATATTTGGAGATAGAGCAATTTTTTGGGATGAGTAATATAGTATATATTTTTAGTAATTCCCATTCAAGAAAAAAGATATTTGTTAATGTAAATGATTTTTTTAAGAATATAATAATAGTTGGTAATAATATTAAAAGATCTCGTTATGATAATGGTATTATATTAATGAGTATATATGATTTTCTTTTAGATTCTAATAGTTTAGAGTATTAAAAAGAACATAATAAAAGTGTAATTAAATATAGGAAAATTAAAAAAGATGAAAAATGTCGTTTTAATGAAAAATATCATTTATAAGCGACATTTTTTTGTATATTCTATAGTTATAATTAAAAATCATTTAGAATTGAGAATTAAGCAAACAAAATATAAAGGAAAAATTTAGTTTAATAAATGAAAAATACAAAGTAAATCCAAAATTAAAAACAGTAATTTACGAAAAGTTAAAGAAAAATATTTACAAAGTAGTAAAAATAACATATACTTATAAATATACAAAAAGAGATATGCAAGGAAAAGCAAAGTAAAAAAGAAAAGTAACTTAAAATAATAAACAATATATATATAATTACATACTTTAAATAAAACTAAGTAATAGTGATTTATTAAGATATATGAGATAAAAAATGAGGAGGAATTAATTTGAAAAAATTACCATATGGAATAAGTAATTATGAAGAATTAATACAAGACAATTATTATTATGTAGATAAAACAGAATATATAGAAAAATTAGAAAACTTAGCAGAAAAAAGAATAATGTTTTTAAGACCAAGAAA
>CALXAU010000055.1 GCA_944386355.1 uncultured Clostridia bacterium | reverse complement strand
AAAAAGCATTTTAAAGTCAGAAAAATTTTTTTACTGAACTGTCAATGCTGTCAACCTAAGATTATTATAATCATTTTACTAACACTTTGTATGTCGCAACTTCCAGAATAAAAAAATACTAGATTGACTGAACTGTAAAAAGTTTTTATCTCAAAACCTTACAATTCTAATAGCAATAAAAATATAGATAACAAATTATATATTGAATATATTTTGAATTATTTCTAAATTTTATCTGTTGCTTTTATATATTCTATTACAATATTCACAACAAATTAATTAGAACATTTTTTTCATAAATATTTAAAGTTGGCATATTCTTTTTTAACAATTCTTGAAATTTTTTACAATGTGTTTTATATTTTAAATGACAAAATTCATGTAATATTATACAATCTATAATTTTCCTATTATATTTTACAATTTCAGGATTTATTATTAGTTTATCTTTGCATAATTGAGCTAATTTATTTTCAGTTTTTTTAATTTCATATTCTTCAGGAGCAAGCTTTAATGTCACTCTACTTTTTTCCATAGCTCTTTCAACTTCTACATTTGCTATACTCTCATACATCTTAAAGATTGCCAAATCTAATATTTTGTCATTATCAGTTTTTTTATATTTATTTGGAAGAGAAATAATAATAGTAGTTTTTTCTATATCCAATTCCGCTATTTTTATATTTTTATATATAATTTTAACTTTATAATCTTTTCCTAAAATTTGAACAGGACTTCTTTCTATTTCTTTTGATTTTATAACATGATTTATTATTTTTTTATTTCTTTTTAAAAGATACATTTTTATCATCCTTTCAAAAATTTGTTTTACGAATTATTGTTTGTATATCTATTATATATTTTTTTATATTTTTGTCAATACTTTTTGAATAAAAAATATATAAAATTATAGAAAGCAGTAAATAGTAACCTAACTTATTATTACCATTTACTGCTTTCTATTATAATTTTTAACAATTTATCTTTAAAATATAGTATGTATCTTTTATTTAATTTTTAATCTTTTATAGTTTTATTTCATTGCTTCTTCTACTGCAACTGCAACACTTACTGTAGCTCCTACCATTGGATTATTTCCCATTCCTATTAATCCCATCATTTCTACATGAGCTGGAACTGAAGAACTTCCTGCAAATTGTGCATCTGAGTGCATTCTTCCCATAGTGTCTGTCATACCATAAGAAGCTGGACCAGCTGCCATATTATCTGGATGTAGTGTTCTTCCTGTTCCCCCACCACTTGCAACTGAAAAATATTTTTTACCTTGTTCTATACATTCTTTTTTATATGTACCTGCAACAGGATGTTGGAATCTTGTTGGATTTGTAGAGTTACCAGTTATTGATACATCTACGCCTTCTAAATGCATAATTGCTACACCTTCTCTTACATCATTTGCTCCATAACATCTAACTTTTGCTCTTTCTCCTTTAGAATAAGCAATTTCTTCTACTACATTTACTTTTCCTGTAAAGAAGTCAAAGTCTGTTTTTACATATGTAAATCCATTTATTCTTGATATTACTTGTGCTGCATCTTTTCCAAGGCCATTTAATATAACTCTTAAAGGTTCTTTTCTAACTTTATTAGCTGATTTTGCAATACCAATAGCACCTTCTGCTGCTGCAAAACTTTCATGACCTGCTAGAAAAGCAAAACATTTTGTGTCTTCTGATAATAACATGGAAGCTAGATTTCCATGTCCTAATCCAACTTTTCTGTCATCAGCAACAGAACCAGGAATACAAAATGCTTGTAAACCTTCACCTATTGCTTTTGCTGCCTCATAAGCTTTTGTACAACCTTTTTTTATAGCTATTGCAGCACCTAAAGTATATGCCCATGCTGCATTTTCAAAACATATTGGTTGAACACCTTTTACTATTTCATATGGATTAAATCCTTTATCTGTACATATTTTTAATGCATCTTCAAAATCTTTTATTCCGTATTTTTCCATTACTGGTTTTATTTGGTCTATTCTTCTTTCATAACTTTCAAATGTTACTGCCATTTAATTTTCCTCCTTCAAAATATTCTCCAAATTGTTTATTATTTCATTTATATCTGTATATGGAATAATTTTTAAATTTTTATTACCTCTTTTATTCCTTTCGTGGGTCAATCTTTTTAACAGCTTCATCAAATCTTCCATATGTACCTGAAGCTTTTTCTATAGCTTCCATTGGTTCAATTCCTTTTTTTATGTTTTCCATCATTTTTCCTAGATTTACGTATTTATACCCTATAATTTGGTCGTTTTCATCTAATCCCATTTCTACTATGTAACCTTCTGCTAGTTCTAAGTATCTTGGTCCTTTTAATTTGCTAGAATAAATTGTTCCTACTTGGCTTCTTGATCCTTTTCCTAAATCTTCCATTCCAGCTCCTACTGCCAATCCACCCTCTGAAAAAGCTGATTGAGTTCTTCCATATACGATTTGTAAGAATAATTCTCTCATAGCTGTATTTATTGCATCACATACTAAGTCAGTATTTAATGCTTCTAATATAGTTTTTCCTACTAAAATTTCACCTGCCATAGCTGCTGAATGAGTCATTCCTGAACATCCAATTGTTTCTACTAATGCTTCTTGAATTATTCCTTCTTTTACATTTAATGTTAATTTACATGCTCCTTGTTGAGGTGCACACCAACCAATACCATGTGTAAATCCAGAAATATCTTTAATTTCTTTAGCTTTTACCCATTTTCCTTCTTCTGGAATTGGTGCTGGTCCATGGTCTACCCCTTTTGCTACTGTACACATTTCTTCTAACTCTTTTGAATAAATCATTTTTTTGCTCCTTTCAATTCTTTTTTTTGGAATATTTCTATTAGGAGATTTTCTCCTAATATTAATAACTAATTTTTATATATTTAGAATTTTCTAATGCATAAAATACATTACAAAATCAAAAGCAAAGCGAAAATTTTAAAATTCATATAATATATATACTTTTCTATTATTTATTTAAAAATTTATTTAGGTTTCAATATTTCTTCATCAGATAATAAAATCTGATTAACCTTTCTATTTGTTTCTTCTTTGCTTGCAACATATTCTACGTTTTGCGTACTTTCGTTTTCTGTTTCAAAGTCTATCATATTTTTTATATTTTTTATATAAATTCCTGACTCATAGGTTTCTTTTCTTATTAAAAGTCTTTCTCCAGAGAGATATCTATTTATGATTTCTCTTTCTTTTTTTGTGCATTGCTGTATACTTATTCCTAGATATTTATATCTCCAAATAATATGCCTTTCATAGCTTGTAAATTTATTATTTGGTAAGTCTTCATAACTATATTCAACTTTAAACTTAATCCCTTCTATTGATATTGTTAAATTACTCCATATTGGTCCAATTTGAATTTTTTTAAATTCTTGTCTTAAAACTTTTATTTTTTGATATAACAATTCTACTAGTTTTAAATAATCATTTTCGTCTAGATTAAATTTAGTTGGAATTTCATATACATTTACTGGATTTTTTTTAAGTATTCCTTTTGGGATATAATAAAAGAATAATTCTCCTGTCTCTTGATTTAATGGTGAGTCTATTACAGATGCATAAAGATATAATTTATCCCACTTTTCAGGAATCATATAAAATATTTTTCTTTGTATATCTTCATATATTTCTTTGATTTTAGATGTATGTTTTAGCATTAATTACCCCTTTTATTCTTTTTTTAATAGACTTTCTCCTGTCATTTCTTCTGGTTTTTCTATATTCATTAAATCTAAAATTGTTGGTGCTAAATCTGCAAGTTTTCCATTTTCTTTTAATTTTATATCTTTATTTGGTGTTATCACTATAATTGGAACAGGATTTGTTGTATGAGCTGTATGAGGCTCTCCTGTTTTGTAATCTATCATTTGTTCAGCATTTCCATGATCTGCTGTTATTATTAAATTACCTTGTTTTTCTTCAATTATTTTTACTATTCTTCCAACACATTCGTCTATTGTTTCTACTGCTTTTATTGCAGCTTCTAGACTTCCTGTGTGTCCTACCATATCTGGATTTGCAAAATTTAATATTATACAATCATATTTTTCTGCTTCTAAAGCTTTTACAACATTATCTGTTACTTCATATGCACTCATTTCTGGTTTTTGATCATATGTTTCAACTTTTGGAGAAGGAACAAGAATCCTATCCTCTCCTTTATATTGTTTTTCCTCTCCTCCATTAAAGAAGAATGTTACATGCGCATATTTTTCTGTTTCTGCAATACGAAGTTGTGTTAAATTATTTTTACTTAAAACTTCTCCTAAAGTATTTTTAATAACTTCCTTTTTGAATGCAACATGAACATTAGGCATTGTTTCATCATAACTTGTAAAACAAACATAATATAAATCTAAATTTTTATTCTTAAATCCGTCAAAATTTGGATCTACTAATGCTCTAGTAATTTCTCTTGCTCTATCAGGTCTAAAGTTGAAAAATATTACAGAATCGTTTTTCTCAATTTTTGCTATAGGTTCTTCTCCATTACATATAACTGTAGGCTCAACAAATTCATCAAAAATTTCTTTTTGATAAGAATTTTCTATTGCTTGTATCGCACTTGGAGATTTATTTCCTTCTCCACTTACAAGTGCATTATAGCATTTTTCTACTCTTTGCCACCTTTTATCTCTATCCATTGCATAAAATCTTCCAGAAATAGATGCAATTTTACCTATCCCCTTTTCTTTCATTTTTTCTTGTAATTGAAGAATATAACTTTCTCCAGATGCTGGTGGTGTATCCCTTCCATCTAAAAAGCAATGTACATATACATCTTCAAAATCTCTTCTTTTTGCCATTTCTAAAAGTCCATATAAATGTCTTATATGGCTATGGACTCCACCGTCTGAAACGAGTCCTAAAATGTGTAACTTTGTATTATTTTTTTTGCAATTTTCTATAGCAGCTATAAATTCTGGGTTGGTAAAAAAATCTCCATCTTCTATTGATTTTGTTATCCTAGTTAGTTCTTGATATACTATTCTTCCTGCTCCTATATTTGTATGCCCTACTTCTGAATTTCCCATTTGTCCTTCTGGTAATCCTACATGTAGTCCACTTGTATATATATCTGTACATGGGTATTTTTTCATTAGTTTATCTATATTAGGAGTATTTGCTAATTTTACTGCATTACCTTCATTATTTTTATTGTCTCCAAATCCGTCTAATATCATAAGCATTGTTACTTTATCTTTCATATTCTCTTACCTTCCTTCATTTTTGTGATTTATGAAAAATTTTTACTGATAATTTACTATTTTTGAAAATTCTTCTACTTTTAGACTTGCTCCTCCTACAAGAGCTCCGTCTATATCTGACATTTCAAATAATTCTTTACTATTTGAAGCTTTTACACTTCCTCCATATAGTATTATAACTTTGTCAGCTGTATTTTGTCCATATATATCAGCTATCTTATTTCTAATACATTTAATATTTGAATTCGCATCTTCTTTTGTTGCAGTTTTACCTGTTCCGATTGCCCAGATTGGTTCATATGCAACTATAACTTTTTCAACTTGCTCTTTTTCTAATCCTTCTAAAGCTAGTTCTACTTGTTTAGTAATTATTTCTTCTGTTTTTCCTTCTTCTTTTTGTTCTAATGTTTCCCCAACACAAACTATTGGTTTTAACTCATTTTTTAAGGCTGATTTAATTTTTTCATTTACAGATTTATCTGTTTCGTTATAATATTGTCTTCTTTCAGAATGTCCTATTATAACATATTCTACACCTATTGATTTCAACATTTCCGCAGACACTTCTCCTGTATATGCACCTTTTTCTTCTTGATGCATATTTTGCGCTCCTATTTTTATATTTGTATTTTGAGCTGTTAATAAAGAATAAAATAAATCAATATATGGAACACATAGTACAACTTCATTTTTAGTATCTTTTACTAAAGGAGCTATTTCATCTATAAATTTTATAGCTTCATTTGGAAGCATATTCATTTTCCAATTTCCTGCAATTATTTTTCTTCGCATAAAAATTCCTCCTCTAAATAATTAATTAGTTTTATAATTTTTTCAAAATTTAATCTTAAAAAGTGTTTTTCTTATTTATCTAAAAGGCATTCAATTCCTGGTAGTTTCTTTCCTTCTAAAAATTCTAGAGATGCTCCTCCACCTGTTGAAATATGTGTTATTTTATCTG
The DNA here is from genome assembly GCA_944386355.1 of uncultured Clostridia bacterium. Taxonomy (GTDB): domain Bacteria; phylum Bacillota; class Clostridia; order TANB77; family CAG-508; genus CAG-269. The sequence goes on along the minus strand of CALXAU010000055.1, from coordinate 3,499 downwards.
CAAGTCCTGCTTTTTCTACTGCTGCTGCTGAGTCTCCTCCACCTATAATTGTTGTTGCATCTATTTGTGCTAAAAGTTGTGCTATTGCATTTGTTCCTACTGCAAATTGTTCAAATTCAAATAAACCTAAAGGTCCATTCCATATAACTGTTTTAGCATTTTTTATTTCTTCTGCAAAAAGTTTTATTGTTTCTGTTCCTATATCAAAGCCTTCCCAATCAGCAGGTATTTCTGTACATTTTACTACTTTACTTTCTGTATCTGGTTTAAATTCTTTACCTACTTTTGTATCAACTGGAAGTACTAATTTTACACCTTTATCTTTAGCTTTTTGCATAGCTTCTCTTGCTAAATCTAATTTATCTATTTCGCAAATTGAATTTCCTACCTCATATCCTTGTGCTTTAAAGAAAGTATATGCCATTCCTCCTCCTATTATTAATGTATCTACTTTTTCTAATAGACTATCTATTACACCTATTTTATCAGATACTTTTGCCCCTCCAAGAATTGCAACAAAAGGTCTTTGTGGATTTTGTAATGTATCTCCTAAGAAATTAATTTCTTTTTCTATTAAAAATCCTGAAACAGCTGGTAGAAATTTAGCAACTCCTGCTGTTGAGGCATGTGCTCTATGTGCTGTTCCAAAAGCATCATTAACATATACTTCTGCCATAGATGCTAATTCTTTTGCGAAGTTTTCATCATTATCTGTTTCTTCTCTATGAAATCTAACATTTTCTAATAACATAACTTGTTTTGGTTGTAAGTTTTCTGATAATTTTTTGGCATCTTCTCCTATTACATCTTTTGCCATTAATACTTCTTGTCCTAATAATTTTGATAATTCTTTTGCCACTGGTTCTAATGAATATTTATTATTTACTTCTCCTTTTGGTCTTCCTAAGTGTGAACATAGTATTATTCTACAGTTTTGCTCTATTAAGTATTTGATTGTTGGCAATGCTGCTACTATTCTTGTGTTATCTGTAATATTTTTTTCTTCATCCATTGGTACATTAAAATCACATCTTACAAGTACTTTCTTATTTTTTAAATCAATATCTTTTACAGTTTTTTTATTCATTTATAAAACCTCCTATTTTATATACATAGTATTTACACTATTTTTAAATACGATACTATTGTATATCAAAAAAAAAGACTTTTCAAGTCTTCTTTTTAAGTTTACAGGATAAAAATAATGTTTATTAAAAGTATAGAACCATATTATTATTTTACAGTAAAAGCTTCAGAAGGAATTTTACCAAAAATATGTGGAGATAATTATTCAATAAAAGGTTGTTTTTATTATAATAACACATTCGGCTACCAAATTGCGAATGTGTTGTTATAATATTTTTTTAATATAATTCTACTGTTGATAATACTTCCTCAAATGTTTTGTAATATTCATTAAATAAATTCTCGTTATTTGAATAATATGAAATTTTATAAATGTAACCGTCTTTCATAAAGAATGCTTCTGCTAGAATTTTTGATTTATTATTATATATAACTGCATTTATTCCTTTGATTTGCGTTTCATGATAATCATCATATCCTTCTGCCAAACTATTTAAATGTTCATATAATGTTTCATTATCTAGGTTTTCATACGAAGCTATATTAATACCTACATAATTATTTGTGGTATTATCTATAGACTCAATATGTGTTTCTCCTCCATCAATATCTGGATAAACAAATTTCCATTCTTTAGGGCAAATTATAGAAATCTTTTTATTTTCATCATACAATTTTTCATTTTTTTCATCAGTGCTTGTTGTAGTATTATTAGTTTCTGATATATTATTTATTTTTTCTTGTAAATCACTTACAGTTTCATTTAAACTATTTACGTGTGATTGTAACTCATTAGATTTTTTATTCGCCTCTGCTTTTTCATTATAGAACCTATACATAAACATTCCCATTACTATTATCACTATTACTAATAATATCAAGAAAAATGTTGACAAACTTATTTTGGTAACTTTCTTTTCTTCCATTTTTTGACTCCCTCTTACTATAAATAATTTTTACAATTTTTTTGATACCATATTATAATTAAATAATATCAAACAGTTCAGAGTTTTTAAGACACAAATTCATATAACCATTGATATTATTAGTTTATAATATCAAAACATACATTTTTGTTATTTTATCCTGCAAAGTTTATAAGGTATTTATTAAAAGTACGTTTCAAAATAACAGATTTTTTATAAAAATCTAACTTCTTGAAGCGATATAGCAAGCTAAATCTACTAATTTATTTGAATAACCCCATTCATTGTCATACCAAGCTACTAATTTTACAAAAGTGTCTGTTAACATTATTCCAGCTTTTGCATCAAATATTGAAGTATGGCTATCATGTATAAAATCAGAAGATACCACTGGCTCATCTACATATTCCATAATACCTTTCATTTCATTTTCAGTAGCTTTTTTTATTGCATCACAAATTTCTTCATATGTTGCTGGTTTTTCTAAATTACATGTTAAATCTACAACTGAAACATCTACTGTTGGAACTCTAAAAGACATTCCTGTTAGTTTACCATTTAAAGAAGGTATTACTTTTCCTACTGCTTTTGCAGCACCTGTTGTAGAAGGGATAATGTTTGCAGCAGCTGCACGTCCACCTCTCCAATCTTTTTTAGAAGCTCCGTCTACAGTTTTTTGTGTTGCAGTAGTACTGTGTACAGTTGTCATTAAACCGTCTTTTATTCCAAAATTATCATGTATAACTTTTGCAAGTGGTGCTAAACAGTTTGTTGTACAAGATGCATTTGATACAATGTTCATTTCTGGTTTATATTCTGTATTATTTACTCCCATAACAAACATTGGAGCATCTTTTGAAGGTGCACTTATTATTACTTTTTTAGCTCCTGCATCTATATGAGCTTGTGCTTTTTCCATTGTTGTAAATACTCCTGAACATTCTAAAACATATTCTACACCAATTTCTCCCCAAGGGATGTTATGTGGATCCATTTCATTATATACTTTTATTTCTTTTCCATTTACAACTAAATTTCCATCCTTTTCTTCTACTGTACCTTGGAATCTACCATGTACTGTGTCATATTTTGTCATATATGCCATATAATCTGCTGTTATAAATGGATCATTAATTGCTACAACTTCTACCTCCTCTTTTGATAAAGCTGCTTGAAATGAAAGATTTCCTATTCTTCCAAATCCATTAATACCTATTTTGATTGACATTTTAAATTCCTCCTTTTACATATTTCTATGTGAATTAAATTACCTTATTTAGGCAATTTAATTTTATACTAAAAATTTTTACTTTTCAAGTAGTCTTCTTTATTTTTTGAATAAATTATATTGCTTTCTAATTTGTTCTATATTAGCAAACGATATATTTACATCATAAATTCTACCAAATCCTTCAATTCAGAGATATTTTCTTCTTTCATAGTTGAATTTATTGTAACTATTGGTTCTATTAAATTTATCTGCTTCA
>CALXAU010000054.1 GCA_944386355.1 uncultured Clostridia bacterium | reverse complement strand
CACAGTGTTTTCAAAATGGTTATAATAATATTAGGTTAACAGTATTTTGTGATAACAGTAATTAAAAAAATGATATAGATAATTGCGAAACTAAATTGAGAAAAGAAAAGTAACATAAAACATAAGAAGATATATTAAAAATTTAGGAGTAGCAATAAAAGAAATAAAAAATAAACAAGGCAAATAATCCTAAGGCAATTGTAAAAAAATTCCAAAGGATTTATGATAAAATTTTGAACATTGAAAACCAAATATTAACAAGCAAGTTTTTTAAGACTTCTAATATATTGAGGTTTAGACATACTATCGGCAATAATTACAGTTAAAAGTTGAGCAATACCAGCAAGAAAAACATCAGATTTAGTAGTTTTACTATTTCTAGTTTTTCTTCCAGCAATTCCCATATTAGATTTAATATGATTAATAGTTTGTTCAACAGTACCACGAATTTTATAAATAGTATTCCATTCATCAGTACCACGAATAGTACCAGGATAAAGCCTTAAGTTTTTAGAAGGAGTGGTGTAAGTAGTTCTACCACGTTTAGCAGAAGTACACGGATTATCACAAGAACAAATCCAATTACCATTTACCATATTCATTTTAGGGCAACGCCATTTGATTCTATCAGCTCTACCTTTTTCGTGACAAATACCGCCATGTAGCATAAGTAGAGAATGGTCATTGGGACAGACAGGAATTCCATTTTCATTGATAGGGCAGTTAGGTTTGTTTGATGTAGCTCTGGAATTAAGAGGTATAAAAGCTTTTTTAAAAAGAGCAATACCATCATCATTCTTTTTAAGAAGAAAGTCATAAGTAGAATAAGAATCAAAAGCTGCATCACCAAGAAAAATATCATGGTGAAAAGAAGGATGTAAAGCATAAAAATCGTTAAGTATAGGTTTAAGGCTTTTATTATCAGAGACAGATTTGTCAAAGTTAGGAGAATCGGTATCTTCGTAAATATAATCTTTGTGACGAGTTTTAAAATCCTCATCGAAGAAATCAATATGTCTAGGAATACCTAATCCATTGGTGATAATACCAAATTTTCTACCATAACAAAAATGACCGATTAGCATACATTTTTCTAATAGAAGGATCCGCAGAAGCTACTTTAGGAAGAGTTTTAAAGGCTTGTTTGTAGATATCATCATTGGACTTATCAACACCTTTCATACGATAAAAAGCTTTTAATTTATTGATAGTAGAATTAAGATGTTTAGGATTATTTTCAGTAACATAAGACTCAACAGCAGAAGTATCATAAGAAAGTAATTTAGCAAGAAAAGGATCAATACGCTGACAGATAGGTTCAGTAATATCAACAAGGTCAATAAACATCTTCTCAATGAAATCAGAGAAATCTTGTTTAAAGCGAGACCATTTAGAAGCATCAGGAACTTTATCAATGCCACAGAAAGTACGAAGTTCAGAAGATAATTTAAGAATAAGAATTAAAAGAGAATCAGAGGGAATATTAAAAATCTTCTGAAGAACAAGAGCAGAGATATAACCATAAAGAGAACAACCTCTAGGTCTACCAGTATCAGCATAAAAAGCTTTTTTAAAAGAATAAGGGATATAAGTGTTGATATCAATATAATTATTTAGAAGTTCAAGAAATTCAGGACGTTGCTCCTTAAACATTTCAGAACATTCAGAATAAATATTTCCTAAATTTAATTGGTTTTCATAATTTAACATTGGTTATTATTTCTCCTTTCTTTTGTGTAATTATTGTTAATGTATTATGTTTGAATTATATCAAAAAAAGGAGAAAAATAACATATATATAATAAAAAAAGTCAAGTATTTGCAACACTTTTAAAGTTTCGCAAATGACTATAAAAATGATATAATAGGAGAAAAAGACTATTTAAAAATAAAATTTTGCACTAAAAATAGAATTTTAATCGTTTTAAAAGTAAAATATAGAACAATATATTTATGCCCTAAGGAAGGATTGAAATAAAAATGGAAAAACATAAAATAAAATATTTAGTTGAAAAATATTCGGATATGATTATGAGAATTGCATACCAAAATAGTTTTAATAAATCAGATAGTGAAGACATTGTTCAGGAAGTATTTATAAAACTTATAAATTATATAGATAAGTTAGAAAAAAGTGAAGAATACATAAAATATTGGATAATTAGAGTAACAATTAATCTAAGTAAAGACTATAACAAAAATTCTTGGAACAAAAAAATTGTTCAAATAAGTCAGAATAACTTGAATTACTATTTTGAACCAGAAGAAATAGGTGTCTTTAAAGAGCTTTCAAAACTGAAACCAATATATAGAAATATAATTTATTTATATTATTATGAAGGGTACAAAATAAAAGAAATTGCGAAAATACTAAATTTAAAAGAAAATACTGTAAATTCAAACCTAACAAGAGCTAGAAAAAAGTTAAAAGAAATTTTAGAAGAAGGGGGTATATTTAATGTATAGTAAATATTATAATGTAATATCTAAAATAAAAGTGGATAGAGACTTTAAAGAAAAACTTATATTAGAACTTGAGAAAAATCAAGAAATAAATATAGAAGAAAATAAAGTAAAATATAAAAATAAACATGAAGTAATAGCAAAGATAAAAAGTGTAATTTTAACTATAATATCTATAATAGCACTATTAATTAGTGGAGGTGTAGCATATGCAGCATTAGGGGGGAAAATAAATGGAGTTCCAGTTTTAGAATGGATGGGAATAAAATTCTCAAATAATTATGTAGAATATATTGAACCTGTAGAAAATCAATTTGTAGAAAATGAAGATGTAAAAATAACATTAGAAACAACTGTTGCTGATGAAGGCTTTACGATATTGCAATTTAGAGTAGAAATAAATGAAGATAAAATAAGTTCATATAAAACGGAGGAAGATATCGAAATTGGTTGGGAAGTACCATTTTGTTATCTATCGTTTAATGATCCTGTAATTACTAAAGGGAATCATAAGTACACTGAATTAAATGGTGCAAACTATAAAATTATAATAGACGGAGAAAAAATTTGGCAAAGAGGAATTTCCGCTCAATCATTTGAAAAAATATCTGAAACAGAATATGTGGTATATCAAATGTGGTTTTTAGATAAAAAATTATTAAACAATAAAGAACAATATGAAATCACATTAAATGACATATCTATTGGAATAGGTGAAGATTGTATACCAGTTAATGGAAGCTTTAATGTTAAAGTATCCAAAGAAAAAGCTTTAAGAAATACAATTACTATAGTGCCACAAGATGATACAACAGTGAAATATAAAAAAATGGAAAAAAGAATTGAGAAAATATATATTACACCTTTGCAAAATATAATAAAAGTAAAGACAACATATAAAGATGTAGATATACATGATTTTACTTATGTACTAGATGAAAATTTTGTAGAAAATCTAAGTTATATAGCTTTTGACAATAATAATAATAATATTTCATCATATGTTGCAAGAACAGAAGAGAGAATAATTTATGAAGACGGAACTATAGATGAAGGTACACCAGGAGAATTTATATTTGAAAGAGATAATTTTGAACATGCAACATATGAAATAGTAGAAATGATAGCAATTGAGAAAAATGAAAACATAGATGAATTTAAATTAAAGATTTATGAAACTTCTGCTTACTACGAAACAATAAAAAATATTATGGAATATAATATAAATTTAAAAACAAATCAAATAAAATCAAAAAATAAAGATATATTTATATATGATCCTAATAAATCAATTATGACAGATGAATATAAAGTATATTATAAAGAATATTATGGTATAGATTATGAGTAATTTACAAATCAAAGATTTTCTTTGATTTGTAAATTTGTTGTCAAATTTATGTAATAAATTTGTGTGCAATGTATATTTATATATTATAAAGTTAGTATGACTTTTACAATATATAAATATATTTTTATCTATTATACAAAACATAAGTATAGCTGTAATTTTTAACTATAAATGTGAAAATTTTGTGAAAAATATAAAAATTCTATTGACATTTAAAAGAAATGGGTATAAATTATTAGCAGTCAAACAAAAAGAGTGCTAAACGCACAAAATAAAAAAGGAGGAATAAATCATGATAAAACCATTAGAGGACAGAGTACTTATAAAAATGAAAGAAGGAGAAGAAACAACAAAAAGTGGAATTATCTTATCATCAGGAGCAAAAGAAAAGCCACAAATAGCAGAAGTAATTGAAGTTGGACCAGGTAAAAATAAAGAAGGAAAAATAATACCATTAAATGTAAAAAAAGGAGATAATGTAATTGTTAGTAAATATGCCGGAACAGAGGTTAAATATGAAGGTGAAGACTATATAATAGTAAAACAAGAAGATATATTAGCAATAGTAGAATAAAAATAAAAAAGAAAGGTAGGATTGATAAATTATGGCTAAAATGATTAAATATGGAGAAGAAGCAAGAAAATCTTTATTAGAAGGAGTAAATAAATTAGCAGATACAGTAAAAGTTACTTTAGGACCAAAAGGAAGAAATGTAGTACTTGATAAAAGTTTTGGAGCACCACTAATTACAAATGACGGTGTTACAATAGCAAAAGAAATAGAATTAGAAGATAAATTTGAAAATATGGGAGCAAGACTTGTAAAAGAAGTATCAACAAAAACAAATGATGTTGCAGGAGACGGAACAACTACAGCAACAGTACTTGCACAAAGCATGGTAAAAGAAGGTGTAAAAAATGTAGCAGCTGGAGCTGATCCAATGGCAGTAAAAAGAGGAATGGATAAAGCTGTAAATGTTGCAGTAGAAGGATTAAAGGAAATAAGTTCAGAAATTAATGGTAGAGATGATATAGCAAGAGTTGCAAGTATATCTGCAAATGATATAGAAATTGGAAATTTAATTGCTGACGCAATGGAAAAAGTATCAAAAGACGGTGTAATAACAATAGAAGAATCTAAAACTTCAAATACAGAATTAAATGTTGTAGAAGGAATGCAATTTGATAAAGGATATGTATCACCATATATGGTAACAGATACAGAAAAAATGGAAGCAGTGTTAGAAAATCCATATATACTATTAACTGACAAAAAAATAAGTAATATACAAGAAATATTACCTTTATTAGAAGAATTAATGCAACAATCTGGAAAATTAGTGATAATATGTGATGATATTGAAGGAGAAGCTTTATCTACATTAATATTAAATAAATTAAGAGGCGTTCTTAATGTAGTAGCAGTGAAAGCACCTGGATTTGGAGACAAGAGAAAAGCAATGCTTGAAGATATTTCTATTTTAACAGGAGCACAAGTAATAACATCAGATTTAGGATTAGAATTAAAAGATACTACAATAGAACAATTAGGTAGAGCAAAACAAGTAAAAGTACAAAAAGAAAATACAATAATTGTTGACGGTTCTGGAGATAAAGAAAAAATTTCTGCAAGAGCAAAACAAATAAAAGCTCAAATAGAAGAAACAACAAGTGAATATGATAAAGAACAATTACAAGAAAGACTTGCAAAAATAGCAGGAGGAGTTGCAGTAATTGGAGTTGGAGCTGCAACAGAAGTTGAAATGAAAGATAAAAAATTAAGAATAGAAGATGCTTTATCAGCAACAAAAGCAGCTGTAGAAGAAGGAATAGTAGCAGGAGGAGGAACAGCTCTAATAAATGTAATTCCAAAAGTTCAAAAATTAGCAGATACTTTGGAAGAAGGAGAAAAATTAGGTGCAAATATTGTATTAAGAGCATTAGAAGAACCAGTAAAACAAATAGCAATAAATGCAGGATTAGAGCCAGCCGTGATTGCTCAAAAAGTAAAAGGAGAAAAAGAAGGAATTGGATTTGATGCAGCTACAGAAAAATATGTAGATATGAAAAAAGCTGGAATAGTAGACCCAACAAAAGTAACAAGAAGTGCACTTCAAAATGCAGCATCTATAGCATCTATGGTACTTACAACTGAAAGTTTAGTAACTGATGCTCCAGAACAAAAAGCATGCAATTGTGGAGGACACGAAGGTGGAATGCCAGCAGGAATGGACGGTATGTATTAATAAAATATTGCTAAAAAGAGCTTTTCAAGAAAAGCTCTTTTTAGATGAAGTTCAAACTATATAATTAAGCAAAACTATTATCCTGTAATTATGTAAACAATAATATTCTACATATTATTGCATTTTGTTTTATTTGAAATATTCTTTAGACATTTATCACAAATAAATTTATCTTGATATTCAGACAAATTTTCTGTATCTCCACAAAAAATACATTTATCTTCATATTTTCTCAAAACAATATATGAATTCTCTACAAAAATTTCAACAGGATCTCTTTCCATAATACCAAGTTGATTACGTAATTCTCTAGGAATTAATAACCTTCCTAATTCATCTGTTCTTTTTAATATACCAGTTGACTTCAAAATACATCTTTCCTTTCTTATTATTCTACAAAAGCATAAAATAGAGATAATAACTAGATTTTCTTGTACATATTTTAGCAGTAACCTATAAATGAGTCAAGTATATATTTACAAAATAAATAAATATTTTATATTTTAAAATTATAAATTACCGCTTTTAAAATAAAATCAAGAAAAAAGAAAGATTAAAAAATATTAATCTTTCATAAAAACAACTAAATCTTGTATGACTTTAAAGGCAGCATTTATTTGATTATTATCAAAATTTGATAAAATATGTTTTGTATCTTTGTCTATGGAAGTGGTTTTACCTAATAAAAGATAATCAGCAGAAATGTTTGTTTTTTTGCATAGCTGAATAACTTTTTCTACAGATAAGCAATTTTCTCCATTTTCAATAGTACCTAAGTATTGTGCTGTAATACCAATAAATTTTGCAAATTGCCTTTTGTTCATACCTAAATTAGTTCTAATTTCAGTAATTCTTTTTCCTACTTCTTTCTTCATTTTATAACTCCACAAACAAATTTTACAAAATATATATTAATTTTATATAAAAATTTGTACAACAAAAAGAATGATGAAAAATGTGTGTTTTTATGTAGAAAAATACATCAAAATGTGATATAGTAAAGCTGTAAATATAAAAAAAGAGGTGCATTAAATAAATGGATTTAAATAAACCAATGTCTTTATTATTAGTAGAAGATGATGAACAAGATTGCAAGTTATTTGAAAATTATATAAATACAAGAGATGACGTAAAACTAATAGGCATTACGAAATCTTCTTCTCAAGCGATACAATATATAAAAACACATATGCCAGAAGGAATAATTTTAGATATAGAATTAAATGAAGGAAAAGGCTCTGGTCTAGAAGTATTGGAAGAATTAAATAAAATTAAATTTGATGTAAAACCATTAGTGGCAATAACTACTAATATATCTTCTAAAGAAATTTATACTTACGCACATAAACAAGGTACAGACATAATTTTTTATAAATTAAAAGAAGATTACTGTCCTGAATTAGTAATAAAAAATCTATTAATATTAAGGAAATCGCTATGCAATATAAGAATAAAAAATATAACTGAAGATATAAACACAGAAACTATAGCAGAAAGAAAAGAGAGGATTTCAAATAAAATAAATAGTGAACTTGATTTAATAGGTATCAGTTCACATTTAGTAGGAAGAAAATATATTCATGATGCAATATTATATATTTTGGAGGAAAATAATAACAATCAAAATACATTTACATATTTGGCAAACAAATATAAAAAAGGAAATAGCACAATAGGAAGAGCAATACAAACTTCAATAGAGCATGCATGGAGAAGGTCATCTCCAGATGATTTAGAAAAATACTATACAGCAAAAGTTAATTATAATACAGGTGTACCGACACCTACAGAACTTATATACTATTATGTAGAAAAAATTAAGAAATTTATTTAATTGAAAGTAATATACTAAAATAAATCACAATTAAGAATATTAGCAATTTTTGTTTAAAATTTTTATTTGATTAAAAAGTGCTTATTCTCAAAAAAACTAAATCACAATACTACTTAAAATACTGATTTTAGGTAGTATTCTTTTTTTGTAAATTTAAATATTTGCAAAAAAGGAAGGAGTGAATTAGTATGTGGGCAGAATTTGTATTACATATGTCTCGTGTAGTATCTTTATTTCTTTAAAATTAGATAATCATTAAAATAGCAAGGTAAAAAATTAAAAAATATTTTATCTTGCTATTTAATTTGTTATAATATATACTAACTATGTTTAATTTATATTCGGAGGGAAAACATGGTAGACACTGAAGTTATTAATGTTTTGGTAAAGATATTTTTTATAATTTTGTGTACTTCATTTATAGTCTTTAAGAATATAAAACATGAATTCTTTAATGTATTCATAATTTTAAAAATGATTATCACAATAATATTAATATCTATTTTATTTGTTATATTAAATAGAAATACAAATATAATATTTGCAATAATAATCTCTGTGCTGTCATATTGCATAATTACTTCACTTATAATAAATAAATCTATAAGAGAAAATTTTTTAGTTACAATAATATCTTTATCTGTAAGTTTTATATTTTTTGTTATCTCAGGAATAGTAGATTTTTTTATAATGAAATTGCCTATAATTAATTGTATTTATGGAAGTTTAATAGAATATATTTTTATTGGAGTTATTCAATCCATATTTATTATATTATTTTTTAAAATAAAGAGATTTAAAAGTGGAATAATATTTTTGAAAAAGGAGAACGAGAGGACCGAAATAAATCTTATAGAGATATTTATTAGCGTTTTAATAATAATTTTATTTATTTTACTTGGAAACATTAAAAATAATATATTCCTTGGAACATACTTAATAATAGGACTAGCATTAGGAATATTTATAATGTTCAAATGGATAAAAGAAAAAATTACAGAAAATTATAAAAAGAAAATGATAGACAGAACAATACAAATTCAAGCAGAAGAGATAAAACAAAAAGATGAAAAAATAAAAGAATTGAAAGCAGAAATAGTACGAGTTTCAAAAATAAATCACTCATATAATCATAGAATATCATCAGTAGAAGAAGCATTAAAAAAATTGGAGGAAACAACTACAAAAAAAGAAAATAAAGAAGAAATAGAAAAAGCCTTAAATTATGTACAAAAAATATCTAAAGAATATAGAGAAGCAATGACTAAAAATGCTAAAGGTAGTAATAAATTAAATTTAACTAATATATATGGTATAGATAAAATTTTAGAATATTATAAGAATATGGCAGAAGAGAATAATATAGATTTCAATTTTAAATTAAATGATAGCGTAAATTATATAATTAATAACTTTTTAACAGAAACAAATTTAGAAATACTAATAGGAGATTTAATAAAAAATTCAATAATAGCAATAAATAGTTCAAATAATGTACATAAAAGTATATTAATTATGCTAGGTCTAATAGATGAATGCTATGAGTTTAGTATCTATGATAGTGGAATAGAATTTGAAATAGAAACATTATTAAAATTAGGAAATGAAAGAATTACAACACATAAAAAAGAAGGTGGAACAGGAATTGGTTTTATTAATATTTTTGAAACTTTAAAACAAGCAAGAGCAAGTTTAATAATTGAAGAAATACAAAAACCTAATAAGACAGACTATACAAAAGCAATAATAATTAAATTTGATAATAAAAATGAATATATAATAAACTCATATAGATCAGAGGAAATAAATTTAAAATTAAAAAAGAGTAATCAAAAGGGTAGAATAAAAATTGGAAAGATCTAGATGCCAATAATAATTTTTTAAAAATAGAAAATGAAGTAAAAGAAAAAATGTATGTTGTTATGAAAAAAGCCATAGCAAATAAAAGTAAAGTAAAGATTACATTTGAAGCTGTTGCATATGCGATTGATATTAATGATTATATTTGGAGTCAAGGAAGAAATAAAAATATAGAGTTAAAGCCATATCATCTGACTA
>CALXAU010000053.1 GCA_944386355.1 uncultured Clostridia bacterium | reverse complement strand
ATACAAAAATACAATTATTGAGGCAATAGGTTTATAGGTAAATCCTTTATTAAAAAACCTAAATATATTATACAAGGGATGATAGTAAAAATGGGAAATAATAGAAAAAGAAATACCAAAAAACAGCCAAAAGGAAATAGTTTTTTTAAAAAAATAGGAATAGCAGTATTAGGACTTTTGGGGGTAGCTGTTTTGGTAAATAAAGAGTTACCGGAAGGAAATACAACAACTCAAAATACAATAGAAGGCAAGGCAAATGAAAATCCAATAGCTAATGATTTTACAGCTAGAGTAAGAGTTAAAGAAATTGAACAAAAAAACAATTCAAATATAATAAAAAATATAGAGCAAGAAGTAAATTCATTACATACCAAAGAAGAAGTATTAGCATATTTAAAAAATATGTATATTGAAGAATATGAAAAAGAAACAGAAGATATAAGTTTAACTATAGATGATATAAAAATAAGAATAAGTTCACAAAATTATGTACTTATAGATGAAAATACAGGTGATATCATAACACACGGAGAATTACCAGAATTAACGATAAAAGCTTTACAAGAAAATAATATAATTTATGATGTAGAATATAATAAGAAAACTTACAGTATAGAAAATAATGGAGAAATTATAGATATGGCAACATTAGAAAATGGCGTAACTATAAAGGTAATACCAGGAAATAAATATAATGAAATGAAAGGATATAATTCTATTTTAGAGAAATTAGGAGGAGTTATTCCAGCTGGAATCTCATATGCAGAAAGTTTAGAAAAAACAAATCCAACAGATATGGATAAATATAAAAAGGAATTTATTATGACAATAGAAGAATTTATAAATACACAACAATCTGGGTTAACACAAAATAATCAAGCTGAACAACAACCTAATTTGACTGAAAACAATGAAAATAACCAAATTTATCCAGAATATTAATAAATTTATGTAATTGAATACAAAAAAGTATAAAAATTCCACTCTTTGCAAACAATATGTGTAAAACATATTAGCAAGGAGTGGAAATTTTGAAAACAAACAAAATTTTAAAAATAGAAGGTACAATGCTAGATAAGCAGCAATTAGAAAATCATTTAGAAAAACTTGCTGCTAGTCATAACTTAACAACAAAATCACAAAAAGAAACTTATCCAGTTCCACATCTTATGGAAAACTTTCAAATAATAGAAGAAGTATATAATTTATTAAATGAGCATATAAAAATAGGAATAAGTATAGATCCAGCAGGAGAATGGTTACTAGATAATTTCTATATAATAGAAGAAACAGTTAAACAAATACAAAAAGAGCTAACAATAAAAAAATACACAAATTTTATTGGAATTTCAGAAGGAAGTTTTAAAGGATTTGCAAGAATATATGTATTATCAGCACAAATTATAGCATATACAGAAAATAAAATAGTAAGAGAAAACTTAGAAGACTATCTATTAGCATATCAAAGAAAAAAGACTTTAAGTATGGATGAAATATGGAATATAGGAACATTTCTACAAATTGCTATAATAGAAAATTTAGCACAAATAGCATTAAAAATATATAGTGCCCAAATGCAAAAATACAAAGCAGAAAATATAGTACAAAGAATAATAGAAAACAAAGCCAAAACAGATTCAAATATATCAATAAAGAAAAACAAAATTAAAGAAAGTGCGATAAAAGATATGAGATATCCATTTATTGAGTACATGTCATATATTTTAAAAAGATATGGAAAAAAAGGATATCCATATTTACAAGTATTAGAAGAAACAGTAGAAATGACAGGCAATAGTGTAGGAGAAATAATAAAGAAGGAACATTTTGATATAGCACTTAGGAAAGTATTAATAGGAAATAGTATTATAAGTATAAAAGAGATACAAAGAATTAACTTTTTAGAAATATTTGAAAAAATAAACGGAGTAGAAGATATTTTAAAAAAAGATCCAGCAAATGTATATGAGAAAATGGATTATAAAACAAAAGAATATTATAGAAACAAAATAAAAGAAATCGGACAAAAATCTAAAATGTCAGAAATATATATAGCAAAAAAGATACTTGAATTAGCAAATAAAGAACATCAAGATGAAAAAAAGCGACATATAGGATATTATTTAATAGATGAAGGAATAAATGATTTATATAAAAAACTAGGATATGTTGCAAAAAAACAAATTAAATCTAAGAAAAAAGTAGAGATTTACTTATTAACAGTGTATGGAATAACTATCTTATTAAGCTTAATTTTTAGTATGTATATAAATTATAATGTACAAAATGTATTTATTTCAGTAATTTCATTTTTAGTATTTTTTATACCAATATCAGAAATAGTAATTCAAATAACACAATATATTTTAAGCAAAATAATCAAACCAAAATTAATTCCAAAATTAGATTTCCAAGACGGAATAGATAAAGAACACACAAGCTTAATTATAATACCTACAATTATAAAATCAAAGGAAAAAGTAAAAGAATTAGCAAGAAATTTAGAAGTATATTATTTAGCAAATAAATCAAAAAATTTATATTTTGCAATTCTTGGAGACTGTTCTCAGAGTAATAAAAAAGATGAAGAATTCGATCAAGAAGTAATAAAAGAAGGATTAAAGCAAGTTGAAATATTAAATGATAGATATAAAAAAGATATACAAGATGAAGAACAAATACCCATATTCCATTTTTTCTATAGAAATAGAGAGTGGAACGAAAAAGAAAAAAGTTTTCTTGGTTGGGAACGAAAAAGAGGTATGATAAATCAATGCAATGAGTATTTATTAGGAAATATAAAAAATCCATTTAGAGTAAATACAATTGAAAATATTAAAGAAAAAACAATTCCAAATTTAAAATATATAATAACATTAGATGCAGATACAGGATTAATATTAGATACTGTAGCTCCATTAGTTGGAGCAATGGCACATATATTAAATAAACCAGAAATAGATAACAAGAAAAAAATAGTAATAAAAGGACATGCACTAATACAGCCAAGAATAGGAATAAATTTAGATATAAGTTTTAAAAATTTATTTACAAAAATTTTTGCTGGAGCAGGAGGAATTGATTCATATTCAAATGCTATTTCAGATATTTATGAAGATAATTTTGATGAAGGTATTTTTACAGGTAAAGGGATATATGATTTAAAAGTTTTTTCGCAAGTATTAAATAATGCAATTCCAGAAAATACTGTATTAAGCCATGACCTATTAGAAGGAAGCTATTTAAGATGTGGACTAGCATCTGATATAATGCTAATGGATGGTTACCCAGGAAATTATTCTAGTTTTATGAATAGACTATCTAGGTGGATAAGAGGAGATTGGCAAATAATTTTATGGCTAAAAAGAAATATAAAAATAAAAGATAAAAAAATAAAAAATCCTTTAAATGGACTTTCAAAATATAAAATATTTGATAATTTAAGAAGAAGTTTAATAGAAATAAGCATATTTGTAGCAATTTTATTTTGTGTATTTATTAAATTTATAAAAAATATAAAAATATATCCTTTTATAATAGTTTTATTAATAAGTTTATTAAATCCTTTTATATTAGAATTTATAAATCATGTAATATTTAAAAAAGAAGGGGAACAAAAACAAAAAACATTTACACCTTGTATATCTGGTTTGAAAGGGGTTATTTTAAGAACAATTATAACATTAGGATGTTTTCCATATAAAGCATATGTATCAATAAAAGCTATATTAAAAACTTTATATAGAATTACAATTTCTCATAAACATTTGTTAGAATGGACTACCTCAGAAGAAGCAGAAAGACTTTCAAAGACAAGTTTAATTTCATACAATACACAAATGTTAAGTAATATTATAATTGCAATTGCTACATTTATTGTAGGTTTTTATTTAAAATCTATATTTACAATAATTTTAGGAATAATATGGATAATTACGCCTACATTAATGTGGTATATAAGTAGACCAACAAAACGATTAGAAAAAATACAGACATTAAAACAAGATGAAAAACAATTTTTATTAGATGTAGCAAAAAGAACATGGTTATTCTTTGAAACTTTTCTAACAGAAGAAAATAATTATTTAATTACAGATAATTATCAAGAAGATAGAAAAGAAAAAATAGTTAAAAGAACTTCATCTACAAATATTGGATTATCTACACTTGCAGTAATATCTGCATATGATTTTAACTTTATTAAATTTGAAAAATGTATAGAATTATTAGAAAAGATTTTATCTACAATTCTTAGTTTACCAAAATGGAATGGACATCTATATAATTGGTATCAAATCTTAAATAAAGAGCCATTATTTCCAAGATATGTGTCCACAGTAGACAGTGGTAATTTTGTGGGCTATATGCTTACTTTAAAAGGATTTTTGGAAGAAGAAATAGAAAAAAGTGAAGAGATAAATTTAAAAGAAAGACTTAATGTACTAAAAGAACAAGTAGAAAAAATAATAGAAGATACAGATTTTTCATATTTATATAATAAAAAACATCAACTTTTTTCTATAGGATATGATGTAGAAGAAAATAAATTAACAGATTCATATTATGATTTATTAGCATCAGAAGCTAGACAGACAAGTTTTGTTGCTATTGTAAAAAAAGATGTACCTGCAAAACATTGGAATTCATTAAGTAGAACCTTAACTGTTGTTGGTAAATATAAAGGTCTCATATCTTGGTCTGGAACATCATTTGAATATTTAATGCCAAATATAAATATCCCGAAATATCCAGGAAGCATGCTTGAAGAATCATGTCATTTTATGATTATGAGCCAAAAAGAGTATGCAAAAAAACTTGGTATACCTTGGGGAATATCAGAAGCTGCATTCAATGTAAAAGATTTACATGGTAATTATCAGTATAAAGCATTTGGAATACCATGGTTAGGATTAAAAAGAGGACTTGCAGATGAAATTGTTGTAGCACCTTATGGAAGTATATTAAGTGTATCAGATATACCAAAAGATGTAATAGAAAATTTAAAGATTTTACAAAACTATGGAATGTATGACAAATTTGGATTTTATGAATCTATAGATTTTACACCTGAAAGAGTAGAAAAAGGAAATAAAGCAGGTATTGTAAAAACATATATGGCACATCATCAAGGTCTTATTTTAATATCAATAAATAATTTGTTTGGAGATAATATTATGCAAAAAAGATTTTCAAAAAATTCTAATGTTGAGGCAACAAAAATTTTGTTACAAGAAAGAATGCCAGAAACTTCGATTATAACCAAAGAAAATAAAGAAAAAGTAGAAAAATTAAAAATAAAAGATTATGAAAATTATACACAAAATATATTTACAAAAATTGAAAATGGATTAATAAGATCAAATGTAATTTCAAATGAAAATTATATGGTAGCAATGGATCAAAGAGGAAGAGGAATTAGTAAATATAAAGATATTTATATAAATAGATTTAAAGCTACAGATGATTATGCTCAAGGAATATTTTTCTATATAAAAAACATTAAAGACAAAACAATATGGGGGTCATCTGCTGTAGAAAAAGATTTTATAGATAATCAATATAAAGTAACATTTTCACCAGATAAAGATAAAATTGAAAAAAATATTGGAAATATCAAAACAAAAATAGAAACTACAATAGCACAAAATGAACCTGTAGAGCTAAGAAGGTTAACAGTAGAAAATATAGGTAATGTAGAAGAAATATTAGAAATAACAACATACTTTGAACCTGTATTATCAAAAAAAGAGCAAGAATATGCTCATCCAGCTTTTAATAATTTATTTTTAATTTTTAATTTTGATGAAAAAACAAATAGTTTAAAAGTTGAAAGAAAAATTAGAAACACAAATGAAAGAAAAGTATATATGCAAGTAAGTTTAAATTTAGAAAATGAGAATATAGGAGAAATGGAATATGAAATAAGCAAAGAAAAATTTTATGGACGAGGTAATTTGGATATTCCAAATATGATAAAAAATTCTTTACCTTTTTCTAAAAGAATTGGTCTTGTAACACAAGGAATTGTAGCATTAAAAAGAACAATAAAAATAAAACCACAAGAATCAATAAATTTAGATTTAATAATTTCTGTGGGTGAAGAAAAAGATAAAGTAGAACAAAATTTAAGAAATTTTCAGATAGCAGAAAATGTAAAAAGAGAATTTGCTTTAGCTAGGGCAAGAGTAGAAGCAGAGAACAGATATCTAGGGGTAAAAGGAAAAGAAATAGAAGAATATCAAAAAATACTATCATATATTATTTTTAAAAATCCTATAAAACAAGTTCAATTAAAAAATGTACAATTGAAAAAATATAGTCAAAGTGAATTATGGAAATATGGAATTTCAGGAGATTTTCCTATAATTTTAGTAAATTTGAAAACAGTAAATGAATTAGAAGTTGTAAAAGAAATTTTAAAAGCATATGAATTTTTTAGAGCTAAAAAAGTTGATGTAGAAATAGTTTTTATGGATGAAGAAAAACATAGTTACGAAAATTATGTAAGAGAAGAAATAGAAAACAGTATTTTAAATAGGCAAATGGGATATTTAAAAAATATTAGAGGTGGATTATTTATTCTTTCTAAACAAGAAATTGATAAAAATGATTATGAATTGCTAAAATTTGTTTCTACAATAATAATAGATTGTAGTAAAGGTAGTATAAGTAATATTATTAAAGAATTAGAAGAGGAATATATTGAACAAAGAAAAGTAATAGGAGAGAACCCAAAAAGTATAATAGTAGAAGAAGAACTTGAAAATAATCCTAAAGTAGAATTAAAATATGATAATTCATATGGTGGTTTTACAGAAAATGGTAAAGAATATCACATAAGGCAAAATAAAGAAAATAGATTACCAACAGTTTGGTCTCATGTTATTGCAAATAAGAAATTTGGTACTATTATAACAGATAGTATGGGAGGATATAGCTTTTATAAAAATAGTAGATTAAATAGAACATCTACTTGGCATAATGATTCAACATTAGATATACCTTCAGAGATAATTTATTTAAAAGATGAAGAAAATAATAAGAGTTGGTCTCTTGGTTTAAATCCAAAACCAGATAATCAAGAATATAATATTATATACGGTTTTGGATATGCACAATATTTGCATAAGAGTAATGGAATAGAGCAAATTTTAGATGTTTTTATACCAGAGGAAGATAGTGTGAAAATTAATATTTTAACATTAAAAAATCTGACTCCAAATAGGAAAAAAGTAAAAATTATTTATTATGCAAAATTAACAATGGGAGAGGATGAATTAAAATCAAAATATAATATTTCTTTGAACTTTGATGAGAATAATAATATTTTATGTGCAAAGAATCTTTATAGTGATGAAGTTTTTAATGATATAGTATATACTTCAAGTAGTGAAAAGATTAAATCATTTACTGGGGATAAAGACTTTTTTATAGGATTAGGAGGCATTCAAAATCCAGATGCTCTAAATAAAATAAGTTTAAACAATGAACAATCTATAGGAAAGCAACCAATAATATGTTACGAAGTTGAAGTTGAAATAGAAAGTTTTTCAAGCAAACAAGTCAGCATGTTATTAGGAGCAGAAGAAAGCATAATAGATTGTAAAAATATAGCATATAAATATAGTAAAGTTCAAAATTGTAAGCAGGAATTAATAAAAGTAAAAAATAGTTGGGAAGAAATAATCGGAAGACTTCAAGTTAGTACACCATTGGAATCTATGAATATTATCTTAAATGGTTGGCTTATATATCAAACAATTTCAAGTAGATTACTTGCAAAAAGTGGTTTTTATCAATCAGGTGGTGCTTTTGGATTTAGAGATCAACTTCAAGATACACTAGGATTAAAATATTTGGATAATGATATATTAAAAAAACAAATAATAATAAATAGTAAACATCAATTTTTAGAAGGAGATGTAGAACATTGGTGGCATGAAGATACCCAAAAAGGTATAAGGACAAGGTTTTCTGATGATTTATTATGGATGGTCTATGCTACTTGTAAATATATTGATTTTACAGGAGATAAAAGTATTTTAGATATAAAAACCCAATATTTAAAAGGAAATTTATTAAAAGAAGGTCAAGATGATTGTTATGATAAATTTGAAACTTCAGAAATTGAAGAAGAATTATATAAACATTGTATTAGAGCGATAAATAGATCTTTGGATTTTGGAGAAAATGGATTGCCTAAAATAGGAAGCGGAGATTGGAATGACGGGTTTAGTACAGTTGGAAATAAGGGAAAAGGTGAAAGTGTTTGGCTTGGATTTTTCTTGTATCAAATTCTAGATGAATTTATTCCAATTTGTAGAGAAAGAAATGATGAAGAAATTGTACAAAAATATGAACAGAAAAAATTAGAGTTGAAAAAAGCTTTAAATACGAATGGTTGGGACGGAAGATGGTTTAAAAGAGCTTTTATGGATAATGGAAGTATTTTGGGAAGTATGGAAAATGAAGAATGCAGAATAGATAGTATTGCACAAAGTTGGAGTGTTATTTCAAATGCTGGTGATAATGATAAAAAATATATTGCAATGGAAAGTTTAGAAAATCATTTGGTCGATAAGGAAAATGGAATAATAAAATTGTTAGATCCCCCTTTTGAAAAAGGAAAGTTAGAGCCAGGATATATAAAAGCATATTTACCAGGAGTAAGAGAAAATGGAGGTCAATATACACATGTGTGTTGTTGCTATGTATATTATTTGGGAGCAGGAAGTAAATACCAAGAAAATATTGATACTCTTAAAATTTGTATATTAAAATACCTAAAAAATGTATATTGATATAGAAGAATACATATAATGATTACGAAAAAGTTCCGTAAACGGAAAAAATTCGTAATGAAATAATTGACTAAATTTAAAACTTTTGATATAATGATTACGAAAAAGTTCCGTAAACGGAAAAAATTCGTAATGGAGGTTTGAGCTATGGAGATAAAAAGAGACTTTTATTTAAATGAACTTATAGATAGGATGGATAATGGACTTATAAAAATAGTTACTGGAATAAGAAGATGTGGAAAATCTTATTTATTAGACCCGATTTTTAAAGATTATCTTATTGGTCAAGGAGTAAAGGAAGATCATATTATAAAATTAAGTTTAGATGAGAGAGCAAATAGTAAGTATTTAGACCCAGATGTACTTGACGAATATATAAGAAGTTTAATTGTTGATGATAAGAAATATTACCTAATATTAGACGAAATACAACAAGTTAAAGATTTTGAATCAGTTTTGATAGGATTCATGCATATAAGTAATGTGGAAATATATGTAACAGGAAGTAATTCAAAATTTTTATCATCAGATATTGTCACAGAATTTAGGGGTAGAGGAGATGAAATAAGAGTTTATCCTTTATCTTTTGATGAATTTTTCTCTGTATATGAAGGAAGTGAGGAAAAGGCTTTAAATGAATATTACACCTATGGAGGATTACCATTAACTTTGCTTTCTAAAACAGAAAATAGCAAAACAAACTATTTAAAAACACAAAAAGAAAATGTATATATAAATGATATTGTTGAAAGAAATAATGTTCAAAATAAAGAAGAATTAGAAATTTTGGTACAAATAATAGCGTCTGATATAGGAGCACTAACAAATCCATTAAAATTATCAAATGTGTTTAAAGAACGAGATAGAAGTTCAACAATGACTGACAAAACAATATATAACTATTTGGGATATTTACAAGATGCATTTATGATAGAAAAAGCAAGACGTTTTGATGTAAGAGGAAAAAGATTTATAGAAACTCCTCAAAAATATTATTTTACTGATATGGGAATTAGAAATTCATTTTTAGATTTTAGACAAAGTGAAGAAATATCACATACAATGGAAAATGTAATTTATTTAGAATTAAGAAAACGTGGATATAATGTTGATGTTGGCTCGGTTGAAATAAGAGAAGGGGACAGCAAAAAACAATTAGAAATTGATTTTGTTGCAAATAAAGGAAACAACAAAATTTATATTCAATCAGCATTAGAAATGAAAACACCTGAAAAAGTTGCACAAGAGCAGAAATCTTTACTAAATGTAAATGACTTCTTTAAGAAAATTATTATTGTAGGTGATAATATAAAAAAATCAAGATATGAAAATGGTATTATCATAATGAGTATATATGATTTTCTTTTAGATTCAAGTAGTTTGGAATATTAGTTGTATATTAATAAAATATCAAAAAGGAGGAACAAGTATGTCAAAAGTTATATTTGAATTTGATGAAGACGAAGATAGAATTGAAATTGAAAATATTGAAAAACAAACAAAAATAAGATGACATTTTATCGCTCTTTTGATATAATTGAGTTGTGAAAAACAATATAAAAGGAGCGTGTCA
>CALXAU010000052.1 GCA_944386355.1 uncultured Clostridia bacterium | reverse complement strand
TATTGACAAGTTGTACCAATAAATGGTAAAATATTTATGTGAATTTAAAAACGAAAGGAGAAAAAATGAAAAAATTAGAAGAAGTACCTGAAACTACAAAAAAAATAAGGGAAGATGCTAAAAAAACTACAATATATGGAAGTCCAAAAGGAGGAGAACCAACAAATAAACCAACAAAAACAGAAACAGGAACAATAATATTTAATGCTACTTTTCCACAAGAACAGCCACCTAAAAAAAATTTTATGCCTGATAGCGAAAGATTTAAATATCTAAAAGTTGATAATTTTAAACAAGGGAATTATAAAGATTATTCTAAAAAAAAGGCTGATAGATATGCAGGAAAACCAAATACGAGAAATGATGAGGGTGGATATTGCTTATAATATTAAACAGATAAAAGAACGAAAAGTTCTTTTTTTTCTTGACAATAAAAGCAAAAAAACATATCATAGAAAAAACAATAATCTATCAACTCAAAAAAAGAAAAAGGAGGATTAACTCAAAAAATGAAAAAAAATAACAAAAAAGGAAATAAAACAGCAAAACAAAAAGTGCAAAACAAATTAGAAGAAAAATTAAAAGATGAAAATCAAATAGAAGGAAGAAACCCAGTATTAGAACTACTAGAAACAGGCAAGGACATAAATAAAATCTTTATAACAAAAGGAGAAAAACACGGTTCAATAACAAAAATAATTGCACTTGCAAAAGAAAATGGAGTAGTAATAGTTGAAAAAGATAAAAAGCAAATAGATCAAATGGCACAAAGCGAAAATAATCAAGGAGTAATTGCAATAGTACCACCATATGAATATTGTGAAATAGAAGAAATATTAGAAGTTGCTAAAAATAGAAATGAACCTCCTTTTATAATAATTTTAGATAGTATAGAAGACCCACATAATTTAGGTTCAATAATTAGAACAGCAGAAACAGCAGGAGTTCATGGAATAATTATTCCTAAAAGAAGGGCTGTACCAGTAAATACAACAGTAGCAAAAGTGGCAGTTGGAGCAGTTGAACATATGAAAATAGCAAGAGTTACAAATTTATCAGATACAATAAATAACCTAAAAAAACAAGGTCTTTGGATATGCGGAACAGATATAAATACAGACAAAATATATTATAACCAAGACTTAACAGGACCTTTAGCAATAGTAATAGGAAATGAAGGACAAGGAATTGGAGAAAAAATTAAGAAAAATTGTGATTTTTTAGTAAAAATTCCTATGAAAGGGAAAATAACATCACTAAATGCATCTGTATCAGCAGGTATTATAATATATGAAGCAGTAAAGCAAAGAGGATAAATTTTTGATGATATAATTACTTGATAAAAAAGTATTTTATAGTTATAATAAAGAAAGAAGCATAATAAACACATTAAAAATATTAAGTACAAATAAAATACTTAGGAGGAATATAAAGATGATGCCAAGAAAAAAGAGAATTGCTATAATGGTAGTAATCATAATTTTAGTTATTTCAATAATCTCAGGAGTAATATTTTTCTTATACCAAACAACGGATTTATTTAAAAGCAATACAGAACTATTTTTAAAATATTTAAGCCAAAATGAACAGAGTATAAGTAGTCTAGTAACAAACCTAGAAGGAAATGTATCAAATACTATAAAGCAAAATAAATATACATCAGAATTAGAAGGAAAAATAGAACACATACAAGATATAAACACAACAGATGAAAATACAAGAAATACTGTAAATAAGGCAAATTTAAAAATAGATAGTGTAGTAGATGTAAATAATAATTATAACTATAAAAATGTAAAATTAATGCAAAATGAAGATGAAATAACTCATTTTGAATATATAGAAGATAGTGATTTATATGGCGTAAGATTACCAGAAATTAACCAATTTGTCTCTGCTGATAATAGTAGTGAAGGACAAGTTGAAGAATTTATAAATGTAGATAATTTCACAAATATATTAAAAATATTAAATTTAAATATAGGGGATATAGAAAATCTAATAACATTTACAGATGAAGAAAAAATGTTAATTTTAGAAACATATAAAAATATAATTTTAGACAATATAGCAAAAGATAGCTTTGGAAAACAGAAAAATGCGTTAATAACAATACAAAATCAAGAAATCACAGCTAATGCATATTATATAAAAGTTACAAAAGAGCAATATAATAATTTAGTTATAAAAATATTAGAACAAATAAAACAAGATGATATTATTTTGCAAAAAATAGAAAATATTATGATATTTCTAAAAGAATATACAAAAGATCAACAATATGATATTTCTAAAGATCATATAAAACAAAAAATAGACAAAAAAATAGAAGATATAAAAAATAATAATATAGGACAAGAAGAAGTAAGAATAACTGTATATGAAAATAACAGAACAACTGTTAGGACAAGTATTGAAACACCTGAATATAAAATAATTTTAGATACATTAAAAAATGAAAATAATATATATATACAATTTACAAATACAAAACTTGGAACATCAGAGAACAGTGATACATTAAAAATACAACGTGTTTTTTCAGAGAATGAGGAAAATTTAAAGGCAGAATATATAAAAATAGAAAACAATAATACTACAAAAAATTCTAATTTTGAATATCTAAAAAAATTAGAAGGACAAAAAGCGACAAATTCTTTTAGTATGAAAATAGAAAATGAAAAGACACAAACAAAATTATCAATAAATGAAGATATTGAAATAGTAAATGAACTAGAAAATCAAATTAAGTTAAACAATCAAAATAATGTAATAATAAATAATTTGTCTCTTCAACAACAAAATGAAATAAAACAAATAATACAAGACAATATAAATGCACAGGGGCAAAAAATATTATCGGTTGTAAGTTGGGATGATTTTATACAATTGTTAAAAGATATAAAATTAATAAAAAATACAATAACATTCTCAGACGAAAACAATGTTACAGAAGCGGAAAAAAACAGATTTAATACACAATTCGAGTTCTATATAGGCGAAGAAATGAAGGCAGAAAATATTCAAAATTTACTTAATATAGTTGAAGCCAATTTAGAAGATGTTGAAGTTGTATCTAATACTAGATTAAAATTAAAAATAAAAAAAGATACAAAAAATGATGAATGGTTTAATAAAGTAAAAGATTTTATTACAGAAAACGATGGAGAGACATATGCTGTAGCAGTAGAATATGATGAAAATACGCAACTTGTTAATGCAATAGTAATTGATATAAAAGAAAAAGATTAATAATTAAAATGCACATTATTTGAAATAACAATAGACATCTATAAAAGTAGATAAATAAGAAAAAATTAAGAAAATATAAATATTGAATTAATTTTTCTATGCTAATATAACATTAAGAAAAATTCTTATAGATTTGAAATAAAAGTTGCACACAGCTTTTAGAGAAAAACTACCAAAAAGTTAAAAAAAGCTGTGATAGTAACAAAAGAGGGTATGTATGGAAAATTTAATTACAATGTTTAGATTAGTAAAAAAATCCTGGAAACCATTACTAATATTTGAAATCCTTTATCAAACTATAGGAATAATATTAGTAAATGGTTTCATTTTTTTTATATATGAATTTTGTAAGAAATTATTAAATGTAGCATATATAACAAATGATAATATACTTGAAATAATACAAAATCCAATTGCAATAATTTTTATACTAATAATATTTTTTATTATAACAATATATTTCGTATTAGAAATAGTAGTAATATTGTTAATATTTGATAAAACAAAAAACGGTCAAATTATAGATAGAAATATATTAAAAGAGGCATACAAAAAAATTTTAAATCTTATAAAAACTAAGAAAATAAGAATAATGATTTTGTCTAGTTTGATAATTCCTCTTACAAATATATTTATGGTATCAAATTATATAAATAAAATTCAAATACCAAATTTTATACTAGACGAAATAAATGATAATATAGAAATTAAAGTTTCATTAATATTAGTATATATAGGTTTAATAACTATTACTTTTTTTGGAATATTTATATTTCATAATTTAATAATAAAAAATCAAAATATAAGACAATCAGTAAAAAATAGTATAAAATTATTAAAAAGAAGAAAATTAAAAACATTATCTTTAATAATAATTACAAAAATAAGTGTAATTATTTCTATTTATTTGATAATATTAATAATTAATTTAGGAATAGATAATGTATGTATATTCTTAAAAAATAATAATTTAAACGAAATTTATTTATATTTACTATCAATAAAACAATTTATTATTCAGATAACTGAATTAATAGGTGGTAGTTTTGAGGGAATTATTACTTATGGTATGATTTCTTGTCTTTTTTATAAATATAATAACGAAAAAATAGTAAATAAGTTAGAAGAACAAATTATAATATATAAAGAAAGAAAATTTTTAAAAGTAATAAAAATTGTATCTACAGTAGTAATAATTTCATATAGTTTTTACTATATAACCTTTTATAAATATCAATACCAAGCAGAAAAAGACAAAGAAATTGTACCAAAAGTACAAATAACAGCACATAGGGGAGGAAAGGGGATAGCTCCAGAGAATACAATACCAGCTTTTTTAAAATCAATTGAACAAAAAGTTGATTTTGTTGAATTAGATGTAAGGTTAACTAAAGATAATGAGTTAGTAGTCTTTCACGATGAGAATGCTAAAAGAGTAACAGGAAAAAATAGAAAAATAAAAGACATGACACTAGAAGAAATAAAAAGTTTAGATGCAGGAAGTTTTTTTTTCAAAAGAATATGAAGGAACACAAATACCTACTCTAGAAGAGGTAGTAAATGTTTGTAAAGATAAAGTTAAGCTAAATATAGAAATAAAAAAACAAGATAAAAATGAAAATATCGAAGAGAAAGTCATTAATATAGTAAAAAAGTATAATATTCAAAATCAATGTGTAATAACTTGTCTAAATTATGAGGTGTTACAAAACATAAAAAAACTAGATAATAGCATAAAAGTAGGGTATTTGGTAGCAATGGGAGAAGGAGAATTTTATAATTTAGATGTTGATTTTTTCGGATTAGAAACATCTTTAGTTAATGAGAATATAATAAATTTAATTCATAATAAAGGTAAAAAAGTTGTAGCTTGGACAGTAAATAAACAGGATGATATGCAATATATGATTAATTTAGGTGTTGATAATATTATTACTAATATTCCACAAGTATTAAGAGATAATATTGTACTCGCTTCTAAATTGAAAAAGTAATGTAAATAAAAAAGATAGTTGTACAAATTTTAATAAGTATGACTATCTTTTTATCTATTAGGAAAAAATATGAAACTTTTTAGCTTCGCAACTCAAAGTGAAAATAAATATTAAATATTTTATTTTCAAAAGAAAGTTATGCTGACTTTTCTAATAAATAAAAGACATATAGACATGGTTGTACTTGCTTCTTTAACCTATATAAATTAATTTGTGATTTTACTACATGCTAAGAGAGTTAAACAGTAGAAAAATGTCGAAAAAAGTAAAAAAATTTTTAGTTGCACTGACATTTTTTAAATAAAAAATATATAATGGGATATAAACAAGTAATAAAAGTAGAAAAAGATAAAAGGTTAAAAATAATTACAATCTTGGTGATACAAAAACTTTTTTGAATTTTAATCAACGGGTAAAGAATATATCTCATAAAATTAAAATTTATTTTAGCTACCCGAATTTAGTTCTTATCCTATCAGAATTGTGGTTAAAGAAAGGAATATAATTAAGTATGAAAGAGATAATATTAACACAAATATTAATTGAGGGAAACACTAATGGAATTATTCAAATAGATGTAGATGAATGGAACGGAATGGCTTATAAAATTCCAAAAAACAGGTTTAGAGATGTAAATAAAATAGATAATTTAAAAAAATGTGGAATATATTTTTTAATAAAAAAAAGTAATAATAAAAATATAGTTTATATAGGTAAATCATCAAATGTCTATAATAGAATCTTAAAACATAATAAAAAATTTTGGCAAGAATGTATAGTTTTTATAAGTAAAAATTATGAAATAAATGAAGCTCATACTACATATATAGAAAGCATTATTTGTAAAGAAGCTAAAAGTACAGGCAATTATATAGTAGAAAATGAACAAATTCCACAAAAAAATATTCTATCAAATGCTGATAGAATAAAAGCAATAAAATTTTTAGATAAAGTTAAAATAGTAATAGATTTATTGGGATATGAGATTTTTGATAAATGAGTTAAAAAGGTGATTATACTAAGTAAATTTTAATTGTATTGTTTTAAAAACCTATTTTTCTTTTATTTGAATCATTTGCTAACATTTCTGGATTTATATCGTCTTCATCTATAAGGTATATATTATCTTTTGGATTTTTATCAATATTTTTTGCATGGTTTATTAGTACTTTTTGGAACAAACTATTAATATATCTTGCATTTCCGAAATTTTCTATTTTCTTAGATTCTTTTATTAACTCTTTTACTTTTTCTTTAGCATTATGAGTTATTTCTAAATTATTATTTTTTAATAAGTTTATAAATATTTGCAGTAATTCTTCTAATGTATAGTCTTTGAAATTTATTTTATAACCTATTCTTGATGCTAGTCCTACATTTGCTCTTATAAAGTTTTCCATTTCATCTTTATACCCTGCAAATATTATTACTAATTTATCTTTGTAATCTTCCATTGCTTTTAAAATTGTAGATATACTTTCTTCACCATAGTTCATTCTTTCTCCATTTAGTACATATGCTTCATCTATAAATAATACACCTCCTATGGCTGATTTTATTACATTAAATGTTTTTCCAGCAGTTTGTCCAACATATTCAGCTATTAAGTCTTTAGAAGAAACTTCTACTAATTTATTTTGTTTTATATATCCAATACTATATAAAATATCGCTTATTAGCCTTGCTACTGTAGTTTTTCCTGTTCCAGGATTGCCTGTAAATATCATATGTAAGGAGAATTTGTATATATCGATATTTGCTTTTTGGTTAAATTTTAATAAATATACTAAATCATTTATTTGATTTTTTATTTCATTTAGTCCTACTAGAGCATTTAATTCATTCATAATTTCTGGTAAATCTCTCGTATTATAAGCATCGGGTATATCTTTTACTTTTAGATTATTTTTTTCTTTTATATTAAATATACTATTTTTCTTTAATATTATTTCATTATATAATTTATTCACATATTCCATATTTTTATTTTCACTCTGGCTATATGAATTTTTTATATAATTTAAAAGTTTATCCTTTACATCTTCTGTTAGAATTTCAGTTTGTTCTAACTTTTTTATTAATATACTATAAACTTGATTTATTCCCAGTTCATCAATGTCTAATTCTAAATTTATTAATAGTTTCCCTAATTTTGGATGACCTGATAAAATATTTTTTATTATTTCTTTATTTCCATATATTATGGTACATACATTTCTGTTATTTTTTTCCATTTCATCTGTTAAAATATTTAGTATTAAATTTTGGTTTAAAGTCTCTGTATATAAAATGTTTTCAAAATTATGTAATAACAAGACACCATTTTTGCTAGTTAATACATTATTTTTATTTTTCTCATAATATAATGTATTTATTGAAAATTTATCTAATATAATGTTATTTATGAACTCATCATAATAATTCATGTTATCACCTAAATATCCAAAATACCACATAAATTCACCTATTAATTTTTTTATAATTTCTACTCCTTCTTTGTCAGATGAATAAATTGCTATATTTATTGGTATATATGGTGTTATAGTATAGTGGTAATTTAATATATAATTAAAGATATCTAATATCTTATTTTTACATTCTTGTGAATATGGTAATTCTTCAACTTTTGAGAAGTATCTATATATATAGTATCTTGCTCTTAGACGTATTTTGTCTATTTTTCTATATGGATCTAATAATTTTCTTAATACAATTATTATATCTACCTTTTTAATCTCTATTAAATATTTATAATATGCAGCAATACTATATATATATTCTTTATTTTGATTTTCATTTTTTTTAAATAATTTTTTCTTATCTTTTAAATTTATTTCTAATGTTTTATCTCTATGTTTGCCTCTATAAAATTCTAGTATTAAATTTATATAATAAATTTCTCCATTTTTATCGGTTAAATCCAAATATTGAAATTTGGCGTTTCCCGTTTCTTCATCGTATCCTATAAGTTCTATAAAATCATTTTCTAAAATAATTTGTATTTTCATTAAATCTATTAATTCTACATTTTTAAAAATTTTATCTTCTGCGATTTTTTGAAATTTTGGTACTTTCCTGTCTAAGATATAATCTATAACTTCAAGTGGATCAATCTTTTCTTCTATTTTTTCATTAATAGTATTAATTTCAAATAAAAAATTAGCCATTAAAGATTTTATGCAATTTTTACATTTACAATCTAAGCAAATTTTATTTTCTGTTTTCTCTTTTACTATATTGGTGTTTGTAGAAGTTGTCGAATCAATATTAAATTTACAATTTAAAATAAATGATATAAAATCATATTTTTCAATACAACATGATTTTATAATTCTTATTTTTATTTCTTTATTTTTCTTTTGTTCTTCAGTTCTATTTAACAATTTTGCTAAATTAAAATTAATATACATTCTCATTATTAATAGTTCTTCTTTGGGGTATTTTAAATATTTTTTTAATATCTCATTATTTTTTATTAATTCTTCCATGATTTTTGCTCCTTTAATATCTGTTCTAAAAAAGTTCGAATAGAAACGTAATTGGTGCGTTAGCGATACTTATTTGCGAAAAAATAGCACATTTTTTCTGCATATTCTCCCACATTTAGCACAAAAAAATTTTCAATTAATCAACTGTATATAAAATTTAATATATATTTAAATCGAATTATTTTTTAATAATTGTTTGCAATATAGTTTAACACTATCCAACTTAGAATTCCTATAGTCAATAATATTGATATAGTTATAACCTTTACTTTCTTAGTTATCTTTTTACTTAAAACAACAAATAATCCTATAATAAATAATACTAATGGAAGTGCTATTTTTTCTATACCTGAAATCTTTTCTTCAATAGTTGGCTCAAATATTCCATATTTTATTTCATACATTCTTGGGTCAATTACTCCATATTTATCTTCAACCATCATTGCTATGTCAAATGCCAATACCTTTGATACCATACTTGTAAAAAATACACCAAAACTTGTAAATATCTTTTTAATTTTATTCATTTTTTCCATCTTCTTTCAAAATTTTACTTAAACATAATTTAGGTCTATTATTATTAAAATCCCATGTATCTAAAGAATCTCCTCTACAATACTTCCAGTCTTTACAATTTTCACATTCTTTACATTTTAGTTTATCTAAATTTCTAAACCACTTAAATTTATTTTCCCAAACTTCTACAAAATCATCAGTTCTAACATTTCCTTGCACAAGTTCTTTTCTTCTTTCAACACTCGGACATACATAAATATCTCCATTATATAAGATACTTCCAGTTGTAAAACCAGTTACGCAAAAGAACATATGATTTCTAACTTCTCTTTCATACTTCATTCCAACAAAATGAGT
Source organism: uncultured Clostridia bacterium (assembly GCA_944386355.1). Taxonomy (GTDB): domain Bacteria; phylum Bacillota; class Clostridia; order TANB77; family CAG-508; genus CAG-269. The sequence goes on along the minus strand of CALXAU010000052.1, from coordinate 892 downwards.
ACACCCATAAGTTACATCAAATTTTGATTTTTTCTTTTTTTGTTTTATAAAGTCTAATAAATATTTATAATCTTCTTTATTTAATGCTAAATTTTTATTATCTTCTGCTCTTCCTATCGGATCCATATTTACTATTCTCCACGAATCAATTTGAAGTTCTTTCATTTTGCTGTACATTTCTTCTAACTCTTTAATATTTAGTTTGTTTACAACTGTTGTTATTTGCAAATAGTTTAAAAAATTAGCTTCTTTTAATTTTTTTATATTTTCCATTATTTTTGAATAAGAACCTTTAACACCTCTAAATTCATCATGTGATTGTTCTAATCCATCCAAACTTATAGAAACGGTTGTCATACCAGTTTCCTTCATTTTTTCAATGCTGCTCTCATTTATCAACATAGCGTTTGTAGTCATTCCCCAATGATAGCCTAATTTATTAGCAAAATCCATTACCTCAAAAAGGTCTTGTCTTACTAATGGTTCGCCACCAGTTATATTTAATAAAATTTTACTAGCATCATATTTATTTGCAATACTTTGTAATGCGTTTTTTATTTCTTCAGTAGTTAATTCGTCATCTAACTTAACATTTTCTCCTGCTCGACTACCACAATGCTTACATTTTGCATTACACCTAAGTGTGGTTTCCCAAAACAAATTATACAATTTTGGTTTTTCAGCTAATAATTGTTTACTTTTATATGTAACTTCTGCTTCTCCATATTTTATAATTTCTTTTATCATAATTCTTCTCACTTTTCATTTTTAATAACTATCTACATTATAGCACATGAAATTTTATTTTTGTATAATTTTATATTTTTTTATATATTTATTATCTTTTCTATAATATCTAAAATTTGTTAATCTTTCAAATAATTGTCCATTT
>CALXAU010000051.1 GCA_944386355.1 uncultured Clostridia bacterium | reverse complement strand
CTTGCTACAAGTTCATTTATTTTACAAATAAAATCAAGGTTAAAATCTGCATGTATATTATTAATAAGATATTTCCAGGCATCTCTTAAATTTAATATACACTGAATTTCATCTATTTTTAAATTAGGAACATTAATACCTTCTAATATAGTTTTAGTTTCTGGAAAAGTTATATTTAATCCTTCCATTCTTGCATTGGCATATATATTATCTACTAAATTTCTTTTTGCTAAAAATATATTTTGTTCCAAAGTTAAATTGTATTTATCTTTCATATTAAATTCCATTCCTTTCTCGCTTCGCTCTGAAGGCACACATAGTTATGAAAGTTTTTTCTTTCAAACTAAGTTCATCCTTAATTTTCTCCTTAAAATAAACCAATGATATTATACCATATATTACCTTAAAATACTATAATTACATCAAAAATTCCAATGAATAACAACATTTTGAATATTTGATTGTTTGTCTTTTTCTCCAATTTCAATATAATCTATAAAACTATTTACAATATCATAATTAAGTTCTTTAAAATCCTTAAAGTAATTAATTATCTTTTCTTTTTGTTTTTTTATAAATTTACTGTTTAATTCTTTTTCTTTTAAATTAGATAAATCATTTTGTATTTTAGTTAGTTCTTTTTGTTTATTTGACATATCTGATAGAAAAGAAGAATTTAAATCATCAAATACGTCTTCTGGAACTTTACCACTTATTTTGTTTAAATACAGTTCTTTTATTGCTTTATTTATATTTTCCATTTCTTTTGAAAGTAATCCAACCTTATTTTGCAGTAGTTTAGCTTTATTCAGATTATTATTTGAAATAAATAAATCATCTGATATATTGTCAAAGTTATAAAAAGCTAATATTTTTTCTTTAATTTTTTTTAGGATTAAATTTTTAAGATTTTTGTAACCAATAGAATGGGGGGTGCAAGTACCATATAGCTTTTTAGAGCCTTTACAAGAAAAGTAAATGTAACCTTTATCATTTTGACATTTATAAAGTTTTGATGAGCAATCTAGGCATACTAACTTGTTTGCAAATAGATGTACTTCGCCATTTTTACATCTTCTCGTTTTGCGTTTGAAAAGCTCTTGAACTTTATAAAATTGTTCTTTTGTAATAATAGGTTCGTGAGTATTTTCTACAATAATCCATTGGGATTTAGGCTGGTTCTTCATCTTTTTAGATTTGTAGCTAACCTTTTTATTATAACCTTGTACCAAATTACCAATATAAACTTCATTTTTTAAGATTTTGCTAACTGTAGATTCACACCAATATAGGGTATTTTTGCCTAGATTTTTAAAATTTATTCCTTGTGATTGTTTATATTTAGTAGGTGTTAAAATTCCTTTATCATTTAGTATTTGAGCAATTTTAGTAACACCATTTCCTTGCTCATAAAGGTTAAAAATTAATCTAATACTATCCGCAACTTCTGTATCAACAACAAGTTTATTTTTATTGTCTGGACTTCTTTTATAGCCATAGCATACAAAAGAGCCAATATGTAATCCTTGTTTTCTTTTGATGTCGAATGTTTTTCTAATGTTTTCTGATAAATCCTCCAAATACCATTCGTTTACTAAACCATTAATTTGTCTTGATTTTTTGTTTCCCTTATCTAAGGTATCAACATGGTCTATAAGACTTACAAACCTTATATTCCAGAGGGTAAATTTATTGTGTAAGTATTTTTCAACTATTTCCATGTCACGAGTAAATCTACTTTGTGTTTTACAAAGTACGATGTCAAATTTATGTTTTTTAGCATCTTCTAATAACTTATTAAATTCAGGTCTTTCACTGTCAATTCCAGAATAGTCCTCATCACAGTAAATGTTATAAATATCCCATTTTTTTTCTATGGCATAATTAATTAGCATAGATTTTTGATTCTGGATACTTTCACTTTCATCGTTTTCATGAAGCTTGTAATCATCTTCACGAGAAAGACGTGCATAAATTGCAACTTTCATAAGTTTACCCTCCAATTGGTAAACTATTCATTTTGTATATGTATTATATCAAAACAAATAGCATATGTTAATGTTCTATAATAGAAAAGTATCACTTTTCTATTATAGAACGTTCGCTTCGCTCTAACGATTGCACACAATTTTACTCACGTAAAATTGGCACATGAACAATACTCGGGCTTTAAAATATTATAAATGGGAATTTTTTCAAAAAAGCCCGCTACTGTTCAAAAAATTTTTTATTAATTTATTTAATATTATTTGTACAGCTTTTTCCTGTTTTTTCTTATTTTCATTTTTAAAAAGCTCTTTCACTTTTAAATTAATTTGATTTTTCACATAAATCACCCTTTCTTAAAATTATTCGAAAGGGCATGGACATTATAACTAAAAAGGTTTATATTATATATACATTACTTATGAAGCAAAAATTCTCTCCAAATTCGAAAAAAAATTAATTTCTTGAAATTAAGTATGATTTATGGTAAATTATTATTATAAATTTATTTGGTAAGAACCAGTTTATATAGATCCAAATAAATAAATTTGTTAAATAGTTATCTAAAAAATTTTTTTAGGATAGATAACAAACATACACCACATGGTGTAGATGTATATCCTTCATCAGCAGCAGGAGTTCCTTTTACAGCATCATATGATGCGGTTCAGGTAAGGAGAATGTTGAAAGCTTAGAGTAGACAACCATTCACTTAAATTAATTTTTGATATAAAATTTATAAACCTAATCACATTTTAGAAAGTTTATATGCTAATAAATTTTAAATAAAGGAGTACAGTTTTGTATTCCTTTTGTTTTTTAAAAAATTTTGTAATTTTAATTGACAAAAGAACAGACGTTTGATATTATATAACAAATACGAAATGAGGTCGATATAATTATGGATAATAAATTAATCGGAAATGAAAATAATATTATATTTTATACTGATGAAGAAGGGAATATAAAAATTGAGGTCATACTTGAAGACGAAAATGTATGGCTTAATATAGATTCCTTGACTAAATTATTCAAAATAGACAGAACTAGTATCACAAAACATATAAATAATATTTATAAAGATGAAGAATTAGAAGAAAAAGAAAGATTGGAAAAAAGTAAAATTAATATTTGCTATAAGTGGTTTAAAATAAAAGGATTGCAGAAATAAAATACACCGAAGTGTATGTACTCTGCAAATTTTCTGCATAAATAATAATTAAAAAGATACTAGATGAAATGCATAAGCAAAAAATAGATATGTCAGATGAAATTTATGTAATTAATATTGGAGGATATATTGGAGAAAGTACAAAAACTGAAATTGAATATGCAAAAACGAAAGGCAAAAAGATTTCTTATATAGAAAGTATTAAATAAGTAATTTATGGAGGAATTGATTATGAGAGATTGGGATAATTTTCATAGAATAACAAACAATAAGCCACCAAGAAAAAATATTATTCATTTTATTTCTAAATACAGTATAACTGGAAAAGCTATAGATTTAGGATGTGGTTCTGGAAGTGATACTATTTTTTTAATAAAAAACAATTGGAATGTATTAGCGATTGATTCATCGAATATTGAAGAAAAAATTAGAAGTAAATTATCTAATAGCGAACAAGAAAATTTAAGGTTTGAAGTTCAAAAATTTGAAAAATTAAAATTATCGAAATGCGATTTATTAATATCAAATAATAGCTTACCTTTTTGTGATAAAGATTACTTTTATCAAATGTGGATAGAAATTTGTTTAAATATAAAAAATGATGGATATTTTGTTGGGAATTTTTTTGGAATCAATGATGAGTGGAATACCAAAAATACTAAAATGACTTTTTTTAGTAAAGAAGAAGTGATAGAATTGTTTAATGATTTTGAAATTTTAGAAATCCAGGAAATAGAAAAAGATAAACCGACTGCAGAAGGCAAGATGAAACATTGGCATACTATTAAAATTATTACAAAAAAAATATAATTAAAAAAATTATAGAGGACTAATAATTTTTATACTATAAATAGTATTTGAAAGTGAGATGATAATATGCTTTTATCACAAATTAATGAAAATAATTTAGAAGTTAATAAAATAAATAAAATTCTATTTGATATTCCAACAGATGATGGATTAAACGGAGAATGTATATGGGTATTTGGAAGTAAAACTTGGTTAGAAGAAAGAGTAAAATTAGCAGTTAAGTTATATAATGATAAAAGAGCACCATATATTCTTTTTTCAGGAGGATTAGGTAAAAATGGAAAAATCGCTGAATCGACATTAATGAAAGAAAGGGCTATCGCTTTAGGTGTTCCAGAATATGATATTTTAACAGAGGAAATATCATATAACACAATAGAAAATATTTTGTGTTCATTATTAGTTTTAGAGAGAAAGTTTCTACTACAAAAAATTAATAGATTGATTATTGTATCATCTCCTTTTCACATTCAAAGACTAAGTCTTACATTAAGTAGATATATGCCTAAATGGATAAAATATAGCTACTGTTATGATGTTGATAGTATTTTATCAAGAAATAATTGGACAAAAAATGATGAAACAATAAAAATAATACAAAAAGAAGCAAAAGGAATAATATTTTATGCTAAAAATGGTTATATAGATGATAAAGTAATTAAATTATGAAGTGATAAATACTGGTTATAGATTAATTTCCTTAAATAAATTATAAGTGACATAATATTTTGCAAAAACATTGCAAAATACTGCAGTATACATACCGTTTTTTATATGATATATTTTTATTATCAAATATTATATTTAAAACAGAAGTCAGAAAACTGGCTTCTGTTTTTTCGCACATGTAAATATAATATTTGCTTAGGTTTTATGCATAAACCAAACTCAAAAAAATATTTATTTAAAGAGGTGTATATATTTGAAAAATGAGGATTGCAATATAAAAATTGAATACACTGATAGAGATTTAAAAGATATCATATTACAAATATTTGAGGAATACTGTGCAAATAAGATTCTTAAAAAGATTTAAGTCGCCATTTACAGAATTACATTATTTAGTTATACTATTGTAAGGTGTACAATGCAGTTGTCCTACATTGTATAAGTTATCCGTAAAGCTCATACTTCGCTAACGGCTAACTTAAATGGTTGTCTAAACTTTAAGAGAAGGAGGTAAAATTGCAGAGATTAGACAACATATACGAAAAGCAATTCTATGTTGGATTATATAAAAGATTATCAAGAGATGACAATGATGGAAAAAAAGAAAGTGAAAGTATATCTAATCAAGACAAGATTCTAAGGCAATATGTTTCAGAACTTTCCAAAAGAGAGCCACAAAATAGATTTATCATAGTAAAAGATTATACTGATGATGGATACACAGGAACAAACTTTAATAGACCTGGATTTATAGAAATGATCAATGATATTGAAAACGAAATGATAAATATGGTAATCGTAAAAGACTTAACGAGGCTTGGGCGTAAAACAAATGAAGTGCTTAGATATTATCAAGAATATTTTCCATCGAAAAAAGTAAGATTTATAACAGCAACAGAAGATACGATAGATACATATTACAAAGAAGATGATGACTTTATTCCATTTAAAGCTGTAATGAGTGAGCAATACCCAAAAGAAACATCAAGAAAAATAAAAGCAGTAAAAATAGCAAAAGCAAAGCAAGGATTATTTCAAGGTAATACTGCTCCTTATGGATATAAAAAAAGTCCAAATAATAAAAATAAATTAATAATTGATAAAGAAGTGTCAGGAATTATAAAGGAAATCTTTGAAAAATATTCAAAAGGATATACTCGTACAGAAATAGTACAAAGTTTAAATGAGAGAAATATTGTACCACCTAGAGAATATCTAAACATAAAAGGAGTAAAAACAAATTCTAAAGGTTGGACAGAAATTACAATAACAAGAATAGTTAGTAATCCTGTATATATAGGAACTATGGTAGGAGCAAAAACTGTAAAGCCTAGTTTTAGAAGAAAAGAGAGAATTATAAATACAAAAGAAAATCAAATTATTGTTGAAAACACTCACGAACCTATAATTGATATAGAAACATTTAATAAATGTCAGATTCTAAAAGAAAAATTTAAAAATAACCGTAATCGAAAATATGATGATATTTTTAAAGGACTAATATATTGCAAAGATTGTGGTAGTATTTCAACATTAAAGCATAAGGAAAAGCCTACTAAAAATGGTAACAAATGCGAAATAAATTCTTACATATGCTCTGAAGCTAACAAAGGATTAAATAAAAAATGTAATAATACAAAATCTATAAGTAGTAAAAAGTTGTATAATATGATAATTCCAATAATAGAAAAAGAATGTAAGAGTGTTTTTTTAAATGATAATGATATAAAGAAAGTTATGAATAACTTAGAAAAAAGTATTAATTATGAATGCCATAGATTAGAAGCAGAAAAACAAAACTTAATTGATAAAATAGATAAATTAAATGAACAAATAAAAACCATATACAATGATAAACTTGAAAACATAATTAATAATGAAACTTTTTTATCTATAAAAGAACAAAAAGAAAATGAGATTGAAAATTGTAAAAGACAAATTATTGACTTAGATAAAAAAATAGATATAGAAAAGTCAAGATACACAATAAGCTATAATCAAATTAAAAAGTTATCTGAGGAGTTTTTAAGCTCAAATTATATAACTAAACAACTATTGTATAAATTGGTGAATAAAATCGAATTTGATAGTAATCGCAATATAAATTTAAAGTTAGTATTTTCAAATATAAAAGATAATTAAGTTGGTGTCCTTATAATTACAGCATCAGTAGTTGCAGTTTTTATAAGGATATCCAAAAAAAGTATCCTTAATATAATAGCATCATACATTGCAGCAAAAGGAGATCCAATAGCAAATTTACAAGAAGACTTAGCAGCAGATAAGTAAGGTTTTAAGTGCAACACATAATAAAATTTTAACCAAAACACTTTGAAAGCCTTTGATTTAAAGGAGAATATTGATTTTAATAAGTTAATGGTTGCACTAATTGTCCAATTCTGTCAACTTAATTTTTATAATACAGCTCAAATTGATTATTTGTGTAGATTTTAATTTGAATAGAAAAATAAAATTGAGTGAATTTGAAAATCATTCAATTTTATGATAATATAGCTAAGGAAAATAATAATTTAGATGAAGATAATAATTTGTAGGAATGATGAAGATGATAATTAATTTATTTGTAGGTTTATTTATAACCTTAATATGGTCAATACCTGTATTAATAGTGGTTGCTATAATAATAGGTTTAATATTCTTAATAAAAACAAGACTAATAAGTAAGACATTTAAAATTATAATAATTGCAATTATTTTACTTTGTGCATTTATTATGTTATATAATTATAAAAATGAAACAATTGATAATTTATATATAGAAATGAAGGAAATGGTTGATAATAAAAGTCTTATAGGATTATCAGAAGAAGAAGTTGTTGAATTATTAGGAGAACCAAGATACAAATATACTGATAGAGAAAATAAAGAGAATTATACATATAGTGCAGGTAAAATATTTAAAGAATGGTTTTGGGGCAGATGTTATAGTACCAAATATTATCAACTAGAAATGGATTTTGATGAAAGAGGTAAAGTGGAATATGTTTATATAAAAGAAAGCACTTAAAAGAGGTCAGCGACAACCAGTAAGTTGTAGGGGGAGATATATGATAAGAAGATTTGAAAAGAAAGATATAAATACTGTAATGCAGATATGGAAAAATGAAAATATAAAAGCTCATAAGTTTATTCTAAAAGAATATTGGGAAGGCAATTATAATTTTGTAAAAGAGACTTTACCAAATACAGAAATATATGTTTATATTATTAAAGAAAAAATAGTAGGATTTGTAGGATTAGCTAATAACTATATTGAAGGTATTTTTGTAGATACAAATAATCAATGTAATGGAATAGGAACATCTTTATTAAATAAAGTAAAAGAAAGTAGAAATAATTTGACATTAAATGTATATAAGAAAAATATAAATGCGATTAGTTTTTATAAGAAAAATGGATTTGTAATTACAAGTAAAAATACAGATAACAACACAAAAGAAATAGAATATACTATGACTTGGAATAAAGGAGAATAAAATTACGATTTTGAGGAGAAATAGAAATGTTAGAAATAAGGCAAGAAACTAAAAAAGACTATGAAGAATTAAATAAAAATGATGTGCAACTTATAGTAGTTGATAGATGGAATGAACTATTTAGAGAAACTAAGTATAACCCTATTGATATACATACTCCATTATGGTTATGGAGTAGAAATGGTTTTAAGGAGGTCAAATAAATGAAGGTACTATTTGCAACAACAAATCCAGCAAAAATAAAAAGATATGCAGAAAAACTAAAAGAAAAGAATATAGAAGTATTAACTATTAAAGATTTAGGAATAAATCTAAATCCAGAAGAAACGGGAAAGAATGCTATAGAGAATGCTTATATAAAAGCAAAAGCCTATTATGACGAAACGAAAATTACAACTATAGGAATGGATAATAATTTATATATAGAAGAGTTACCAAAAGAAAAGCAACCAGGAACTCATGTAAGAAGAATAAATGGAAAAGAGTTAAATGATGATGAAATGATTAAGTATTATTCAAATTTAGTTAAAGAATATGGTGGAAAGCTAACAGCTAAATGGGTATATGGAATGGTAATATATGATGGAAAAGAACCAAAAGAATATAGTTGGAGTAAAAGCCATTTCTATTTTGTTGACAAACCATGTGAAAAAAGAAATCCTGGCTATCCATTGGACTCAATGTCAATTATGCCAGAATGTAATAAATATTTTGTCGATTTAACAGAAGAAGACAGGAATAGAAATACAAAGAACTATAAAGAAGATGATGTTATTGATTTTATAGTAAATAATTGTAGTAAGTAGGAGTAATAAATTATGCAATTAGAAGATTTAAAAGCGCAATATGATCAATTGCAATTACAATATGGAGCAAAGGAATTAACATCTATATATAATGGAGGCTATACTGATAATCCAGTTTACTATCCTATTGGAAATGGAATGATGAATATAGAAAAAGCAATAGAAAATATGAAATTTATTGTAAAACAAATTGAGTTCATATAGGAAAATTACATTTATTGTACCAAAACTTGTAAAAAAATGGAGGTATGTTGATGAAAGAAAATAAGAATGAAATTATTTTATTTGAAAATCAAGGTGTAAAATTAGAAGTAAATTTAAAAGATGAAACAGTATGGTTAAATAGATCTCAATTATCAGAACTATTTGGTAGAGATATAAAAACCATAGGAAAACATATTAATAATGCTTTGAAAGAAGAACTCTTAGAAGATAATTCAGTTGTCGCAAAATTTGCGACAACTGCTTCAGATGGAAAAACTTATCAAGTTGAATATTATAATTTAGATATGATATTAAGTGTTGGATATAGAGTAAAATCAAATAAAGGCATTATCTTTAGAAGGTGGGCGAATAAAGTTCTAAAAGAATATACATTAAAAGGATATGCAGTAAATCAAAGAAGATTAGAATATTTAGAAAAGACAATAAAGTTAATAGATATTGCAAATCGTATTGATGAAAGATTGGAAAGAAATGATGCAAAAGAGATATTAAAAGTAATTGGAGATTACTCAAAAGCTCTGGATTTACTTGATGACTATGACCATAGAACTTTAAAGAAAATAGATGGAAGTACAGATGAAAGAAAAATTGAATACAAAAAATGTATAGAAGTAATAAATAAACTTAGATTTAATGAAGAAAGCTCTTTATTTGCAGTAGAAAGAGATAAAGGATTAGAATCAATTATAGGCAATATTTATCAAGGTTTTGGTGGACAAGATATATACAAAAGTATAGAAGAAAAAGGAGCTAATTTCTTATATTTAATAGTAAAGAACCATGTATTTGCAGATGGAAATAAAAGAATTGCAGCAACATTGTTTATATACTTCTTAAATTTTTATGGAATATTATATAAAGATGGAAAGCAAACAATAGATAATAATACTTTAGCAGCATTAACACTATTAATAGCAGAATCTAATCCAAAAGAAAAAGATGTAATTATAGATTTAGTAATGAATTTTTTGAATAATGATTGAGATTTAATCTCAGCGACAATTACAATTTTATATTATCAGAAATATAAAGGTGGGTACATTTTTTGTACTTGCTTTTTTATATATTAGGAAATAATATGAAACTTTAAGTTTCTTAGGCTCAAAGTGAAAATAAATATTATATTTTATTTTCAAAAGAAAGTCATATTGACTTTCCTAATATATAAAATAAATTGCACACAAATTATTTCATAAATTTGGCGCAGAACAAATTTACTTAAAAGTCAAAGAGAAAATATAAAATTAGAACAAATGTTAAGACTTTCCGATTTGTTCTTATGAAAAAAATAAGAAAGGTGGATTGTCAACCCTTTTTAGACAATTTTTATAAGAATCCTTTTTACTTAATAATCTTTCTATTTTAAATTTTTCAAATAACCTAAAAGAAAATCATAAAGAAAAAATGAAATGTTTATTGAAAAAATAGATACATAACACTTTATATTTTTGGGTAATGAAAAACAATTTTAAATCATATTTTTTAATATGGAGGTATTGCATGGAAAAAACAATTTTAGAAGAAAAGCAAATTATCGAAGTAGATAATAAAAAATATACAGTAATTTCAAAAAAAGCAAAAGAAGTAGTTAGTAAAGAAAAATTAGTAAAACTAATTGCTAAATATGCTTTAGCAGAACTTCAAAAAGATTATTAAAAAGGGCTGACTAATTCTAC
>CALXAU010000050.1 GCA_944386355.1 uncultured Clostridia bacterium | reverse complement strand
TGCTAGGATAAAGTTATAAAAGTTGTTAAAATATTGGAATAATGGTTATTTTTAATTTATAATTTTGTCTTTTTTCTCTGTTTGTTGTAGTTATAAAATGTGTTAATTTAAAGTTATAAATAACACAGTACATTGTCCTTTTATACATGCTTCAATTAAAGTAACTCTTTTTAACTCTTTTTGTTTTAACATTAAATATTCCACCTTCCTATTTTTGTCTATATTTTCTATTTTTATACATCTAGGGTGAAATATTCGTTTCTAAACTTTTAAGGTGATTTTATCATAAAGTAAATACAAACGAAAAAGTGCCTACTTTACAAGTATAAAAACAGGTATTAAAATAATTACAGAAATTGAAAAACAAGTAGCTACAAATTTTCAAAATAAGAAAATTGTGCGTTAGCGAAAGCAAAGCTTTCGACGCACCTAATGTACATTTTTCTTCGCAAATATGCACGAACTAAAGTAAATTAACCTTGTTTTTTAGAAAACAAAGATAATGTATTATTAGTTGAGTTTCCAGCATTTTATGATAATTTAGAGGAATTTGAGCAATATATAAAAAATTTTAACAAAAACATTGTAGGAAAAGTATTTTCAGACCATCCAAATGGAGGAACAATATTCAAAGATGTTAAAGGGTATGCTTTAGAGGGTACAATTAAATCAATGAAAGAAGGAACAATTCATAATTTAGTAACAGGATTTGAAACATCTTTTGGAGGTACTTTTGCAAAAGAATATCATAATATAACAGATATTTTAGAAGATAATAAAGTAAATATAGGTGGTTTTGAGTTAAATATCACATATCACGATGAAAATATAGAAATAGAATTTCCACAAATAAACTGTGTATATACACATATGTTAGGACACGACTGTCATTCAATAGTAGCAGGAGAAAATCATGCAAATGCAAAAATAGCATATCTTGAAAATATCAAAAAAATAGTGAGAGAAAGTAAAAGCATAAATGAATTTAAAGAAGAAGTAAAAAAAGAATATCCAAACTATAGTGGTCTAAATTATTTAGATATGACAGCAAGTTATTTCTTCCCTCAAAATTAGCTTAAAAGGTTGCTTATTATAGCAACCTTAAAACATATTAAAGGAGTTATAAGTTATGGAAAAATTAGATTTTTTAATTGATTATTTATTAAATGAAAATACAGAAATTAAAGTAAATAGCATTCCTAAAAGTGAATTGGAAAAAAAGAGACTATATCGTTCTTTATGTAATATAAGAGAAGCAAAGAGGGTTTCAAATAAATATTTAGAAATAGAAAATGAATTTTTGCAAGAAGAACTAAAAAAGAAAGATATTACAAATATTAAAGATATACAAACAATTAGCAAAACTATTAAAGAATCTAATTTAAAAAACAAAGATAAAATATGTTTATGGCAGGGAGATATAACTACCTTGCAAATAGATTCAATAGTTAATGCAGCAAACTCACAAGGACTTCGGTTGTTTTATACCTTGCCATAATAAAATATATGATGCTACCAATATGGTAAAAGAAATGATTAAAAATATAACGGATTGTAAAATACCAACAAAGTTAGTTCCTAAATGTCCTGTTTGTGGTGGCGAGATGGAAGTTAATTTAAGAAAAGATGCTTATTTTGTGCAAGATGATAATTGGTATAAACAAGATAAAAAATATGGAGAATTTTTAGATGAAGTAAAAAATAAGAGATTACTTTTGCTTGAATTTGGAGTTGGTTTTAATACTCCTGGAATTATAAGATTTCCTTTTGAACAAATAACTTACCAAAATGAAAATTGTACTTTAATAAGATTTAATAAAGATAATTGTATGACATTTTTAGATATAGAAAACAGAATTTTAAAAGTAGAAGACGATATAAAAGATATTGTAAGTAAATTATAGCTAGTATAAAGACAATTTCTAAAATTACTTTATATGAAAATATAGAGTAATTTTTTTTATTATGATAAAATACTACAAAATAGTAAATTTATCTTTATGATTAAATTATAAAAATTATACAAGGAAAGGTTGAACTGGTGGTTAAAATGAACAAAAATAAGAAAATAATTAATGGTATTTTAATTGCTTTGATTATAGTTATAGGTATAGTAGTTGCTTATAAAATAATTGAAAATAGTGTTACAAATAGGGCAGACTTTAATTTTAAAGTTGAAGATATTAGTTCTACTCCTGTTGAAACAGTAAATAATCAGAAAAATTATTATAAAGAAATAGATAATATTAAATTAGAATTAAATATTCCAAGTGAATGGAACTACGAAGAATTTCCTCAAAACGAAGAAAATGATTTTTATAAATATGCTTTAAAATTATATAAAAATAATGAAAATAAATATGCTATGTTATATTTTTACAATAATCCATTTGGAGTTTGTGGTACAGGTAGAACATCAAAAAATATTATTTTAAATAATGGTAAAGAAGCTGTTATAGGCTATTATGATGAAAATAAAAATTGGTCTGACATTTCGTTTTATAATATAAATAAAAATATAGCAGTTATGAATTATGGGCTAATTGATGAAGATGCAGATGAAGTAATTCAATTTATAAAAACAATAAATATTATTGAAAATAATATATAAGTAACTGTTAAATTACAAGTTGCAAGGAAAAATTTTAAAAACGATAGTATTTTAATTGCTTTAATGGCTATATTGTGAAAGGAAGATAAAATATATGAAAATGGAATTTATATTTGATAATTTCCATATACAAGTTGGTTTTTAAAAGTAATTAAAGAATGGTATTGATATGTAGATGAAGGAGATGGACAAGGAGAGAAAAAAGTAGATTGTTTAGAGATATATTAAGAAGTAAATGGTTAAGAGGAAATATAAGGCAATAAATCAAGTTGACAATTAATAGAAAATATTATAAAAAACGAAAAATTTGTTTTATAAAGTAATAGACAAATATAAAAACAAGAAAAATAAAAATAAATTTTATAAAAGAATATATAGAAATACTAGAGAATTTGAATGTAAAAAAAGGGAAGAATTTATATATTTCTTAACAATGAGAATAATTTGCATATTTAATATAAGCAAACTGGAAGAAAAAGATTATTTTTATAGTATATTTATATATTATAAGATTAGTACAAGTGTTAAGGCTTTCCAATTTGTTTTTTTGCATTATTTATATGAAAATATATCAGATGACATTTATAATAGTCTAAACATTATTATAAACATATTTGAAAGTATTTAGTAAATCATAATTTATGAGGGGTAGAAAATGAGAAAAGGAACTGTAAGAGGAATTATCGTAAAAAATAATAAATTAGCTGTAATAAAAAGAATAAAAGAAGAAAAAGGTAAAATACGTATATATTATGTATTACCTGGAGGTGGAGTTGAAGAAGGTGAGACTTTAGAACAAGCAATGTATAGAGAAGCAAAAGAGGAATTAGGAGTAAAAATAGATATAAAAGGAATATTATACAAATTTGTAAATATGGGAGACATAAATCATTTTATGCTATGTGAAATTACAGATGGCGAATTTGGTACAGGAACAGGACCAGAATTTACAAGTAAGGAATATAGCAATAGAGGACAATATATACCTATGTTAATTTCGAGAGATGACATGCTAGACATAGACTTAGTTCCAAATACGATAAGGGATAAAATTTTACATGATACTATAAATAACAATATTTTAAAGGAACTTTCAGAGGTAATAAAAGTTATAGAAGAAGAAAGTTAGAAAAGAATTATGAGTTATATAGTACATATAAATGGAAGTAACGGAAGCGGAAATACAACACAAATAAATTTATTAAAGAAAAATTCAAATAATAGTACATAACTTCATTTAGATATTGCCCAATATGGAATTTTCCAAAAATACCAGAAAGACAAGCCTTTGAAAGATGGTTCTATAATAGTACAATTGAAGAATTCTATCTTAAAAAATATATACAAACAAATAAAATTGCTGTTAAATAACTTTATAATAATATAGATGTTAGTAAAAATACAATTAGAAATTGCCTTAAGGGAAAATCAAGACCGTATGTAGAGTATGTGATAGTAGTATGCGTTTATTTAGAAATTGGTGAAAATAAAATAATAATAAAAAATAGAATTATTTGATAAATTTGTAATTAAATGTGTTAGTACAAACATTTATATAATTAATAGAAATTAGCATTTTATTAAAAAAATAAGTAGTATTTTAATAGTTTCAATGGTATAATAATATATACTGAGGTAGTGTAAAATAAAATATGAAAAAACAGTAGACATAAATTAGATAAAGTTTATACTCTAACTCTATTATAATAAGCTCTATAAAATTTTATAAAGGCTGAAATGAATATATTTTGCCTAGCATTTACAAAATTTTAAAAGCACATGGATTTTAGTTAAGAGGAAACATAATTGATTTAATTTAAGGGGGGAAAGGTTATTTTTTTTAATAATGCTTTAAGCCATTTTTAGCACATAAACTTTACATAACCTATAGTGATGGTAAGATAAAGTCTATGAAAATGGAATTTATATTTGATAAAGAAAAAATGAAATAACAATTCGTTCTAGTACAGCTTAGTATTTGACTTATATAGTAGCAGTAGGAGATAATATAGAAACCATAGAAGTTAGATATGAAGACGAAATATATGGCTGACACAGAAAATATAGAAATGTAAAGTTTGTCACAATTAATGAACATATTGCAAATATATAGAGAGATAATGGATCAGAAAAAGATTCAACTATTAGGAATTTTCTAATAGTTCAAAAAGAAGGAAATACAGATGTTTCAAGAAATATTGTACATTATAATTTACAAATGATTATTGCTGTTGGTTTTAAAGTGAACAATGAAAGTGCGGTTCAGTTTAGAAAATTGACAAATCAGGTCTAATTTCATGTGAAGGAGTACCAAATAGTAAAATACATGAATATGATGTTACTGTTGTTAAAAATTATTTTACAGAATAACAAAGACATTATAAAAATTTTATTTAGAAATTGATTATGTTGGAAATGATAAAATTGAACTAAGGTTGTATTCATCAAAAGATTACTTATATGAAATATATGTGAGTTTTGGTATAATGTTTGGTATAGTTTAATATTTAAAAGATAAGGCAGATGGGTTTTATAATGGAAAAGATGAAGATAATAATATTTTTGAAATAGTCAATATTTGAGAATATCAAAATAAAAGAATTGGAACAGCAGTATTAAAAGAAATTTTATTTGAGCATAAAGGAAAAAATATAAAATTACAAGTATTTAAAATAAATGAAAAAGCAATTAAGTTATTTGAAAAAATAGGATTAAAAAAATAGAGCAAACAAAAACACATTATATAATGATAAAAAAATAATGCTTTTGACTTATTAATGTTTATTAATTATACTTTTTAGTGAGAATATTATAAAATATAGATGTTAATTTTTTAAAAGATTAATATTAAAAATGATAAAAAAAGGAGATAAAAAATGGACAAGTTTGTTATTATAAAAATTATGAATGAAGCTATGCTACGACTAAAAATGAGCAAAAATGAAGATTGTGAAAAAAATGAGAAAATAAAAGAATTTTTAGAAGATGAAGCATTATTTTTTAAAATAAAAAAAGAAATTGCTATAAAAGTATTAACTAATGTAGGTGTAAAGAAAGAAAAATTAGAAGAGACATATCAAAAGTTGATTGAAAAAAACATGTATGATAATTTGATTAGAAAAGGAATAATTGACCCTAAAGATGATAATTTAATAGTAAAATATAATTAGTAAAAGGAGAAATATGAAATGCAAGATAAATATATAAAAAAATTTTATGATGAAGTATGTCAAAATTTAGACGGAGATTATAAAATAATTTTGGAACCAAACAGAAACCTTAAAGAAGACTGGATAGAATATGATACAGTAAAGTGGGAAATAGAGGATAGAATTAAGGAGTTTGTTAATACTTTATTAAAAAATAAATCTCTTAACTTAGAAGAAAAAATTATTAAAGTATATGAGTTTATATGTATGAATTATATATATGATGCAAATGTTTTATATTTTTTTAAAAGAGATGAAAGTGATCCAACAAACATTAAATATATTGCTGTAGATTGGTATGGCCGTGTTGTAGGACAAGATTGGCTAGAAAAAAGAAAAAATCACAACAGAAGAATTTGTTATGAATTTTCAAGATTTTATGCTAAAGCAATAAATATATTAAATAACGAAAATAGTGAATTAGAAGCATTTATGCTTGGTGATAGAGAAAATACTCATTATGTTGTAGGTTTAACAGGAAAAGATTATAGTATAATATTAGATCCAGATGATTTTAATAGTATTAAAGATCTTACAAGATTAAAAATGGGATTAACTATTAAAGGAATACATATTTTAAGAGACGAAAATGAGATTTTTAAAAAGGTAGTTGATAAATTTAACAAAGGTAGATTAGTTGAATTAAAAGAAATTGAAGAAGCAAAGAGAAATCTAAGAAATAAAGATTTTATTAAATATATTAATGAGTCAATTAAAGCAATAAATAAATATAATATTGATCCACAAGGATTTTTTGAATATATAAGATTTTTGATTGAGGAATCTGATATTAAAATTGAAAAAATTTGGAAAGAAGAAAAGAATACTAATGAAAAAAGGTATGAAAGATGCTTATACTTTGAATTTAATAACAAAACATATTTGTTAGATAGCATTAATAAAGATTTATCTATTATAAGTTTAGATGATTTGGATAGAAATTTATTTATATTTAATTCATCAGAAAATCAATACAAATATTATGGTGGATAATTTTGAAAGGAGAACTGTATATGAATTTTAGTAGACTTGGTAAATTGAATGATTTACTAACTAATGATTTAAAAAGGAAACCAACTATTATATTGGATCCAAATCCAGAGCAATCATACCGTATATATGGAACAGCAAATGATATAATTGTAGGAATAGATGCTGATGACTGGGAAATACCACACGAATTAAAACCATTTGTTACAGATGTAGCTAAAACCAATATTAGTATCGAAGAAAAAATATTAAAAATATATCAAAAATTATGTGAAGATTACACTTATGATGATAATGTTCTATCATATATAAAAAAGAATGATGATGAAACTTTCTCTTTACCAGATGCATATGGGAGACAAACTAATTCTACTTGGAAGAAAAATAGACAAAAACATAATAGAAGAAATTGTTTTGAAATTTCTAGAATACTTGCAAAATCTATAAATGAAGTTATTAAACTTTCTGGTTATTCTAAAAATTATGATGTATGTATTATCTGGGATGAGATTAATACTCATTATTTTGTAGGGTTAGCTTGTAATGAGTATTATGTATCACTTGATTTAGATGATTTTACACAAATAAAAGATCTTACAAGAATGAAAACTGGATTGACATTAGAAGGAATTAAGATTTTAGAAGATTCATTTGATAAATTTGGAACAGTAATAAAAAAATTTAACAATGATAGAAGTAAAATTGCAAAAGATCATATTCAGAAAAAAATAGAAAAATTAAATAATGAGGCTGATAAAAAAGCTATAACATCAAATGATAGTATTGATTCAGATGATATAATGTTTTTGCAATATGCAGTGTCAATATTAAAGCAAGATTATAATCTTGATTCTGCTGGAATATATGAATATTTGAAGGAAATTGTAGATACAAAAATTGGCGCTAGATTTCGAAAAAAAGTATGGAAAGAAGTTGAAAATGATCCTGGTATAGGAACTAGATATACACGTTGTTTGATAGTAACTATTAATGATATTTCTTATATAATTGATGTAACAAAAGACAATCCAAGCGAAATTTTTCGACGATTTGATGAAAAAGAAGTTGAAAAACAAAATTCAGAAGTTATTCCATTTACTGAAATGCATCGTGAGTGGCCCTATGATCCATATGATGGAAGGTAATAACGAATTATAATAATTTAAAAGCATATAAAAAGTAAATTTTATAAAGTTTTGTCTTGAAATAAATATTTTTTACTAAATGTGATTTTGAAAGGAATGTATTTTATGAAAAAAGAAAAAATAACTTTGCTAATTGCAACTACGTCAGAAGATAAAATAGAAGGAATAAGAAATGCGTTTTTGCAGTATTTCCCAAAAGAAGAATTTGAAATTAAAATTTATTCTGGCAAGGCAGAATCAGGAGTACCAGATCAACCTTTTGGAAATGATACATATCAAGGTGCTTATAACAGAATAAATAATATTAGAAATAAATACGAAAGAACGCTTAAGGAACAAGGAATAAGCATTGATTATTATGTTAGTTGTGAAGCTGGCATAGATGATACGAATAAAGTGATTATAGATGGGAAAGTATCTACTATATATGCCAGTGAACAAGTCATATGTATCTATAGTGAAAAACAAGATACATATTCATTTGGGAAAAGTAGCTCATGGACTATTCCAGAAAAAGAAATAGAAGAAATAAAAAAGACTAATCTTGATCAATATCTTAGAGCTAGAGGATGTACAGGGTTACAAGATGTCGGAGATGGAAAAAATAATTCAAGAGCAATTTCTGTCATGGAAGGCACTATATCGGCTATAGCTAGTAGTTTTTTTATTAAAAGATGTGAGAGAGTAAAACAAGAATATGAAAAAACAGAATAGAGGATTTCAATGTATAATGAAATTATGAATAAAGACAAGAATAAAATATTAATTTATACTTCTGATGATGGACAACTTAAGGTAGAAGTTTGAATTGAAGATGAAATTGTTTGGTTAACACAAAGGGTAATGGCAGAATTATTTGATACAACTAGAAATAATATAACTATACATATAAAAATATATTTGAAGAAGGAGAATCACAAGAAAAAGCAGATAGTAAGTATTCCTTACTAACTGCTTCAAATAGTAAAAATTACAAAACAAAACTTTACAATTTAGATGTGATTATATCATTTGGATATCGTGTAAAGTCAATTTTAGGAACTCAATTTAGAATTTGGGCAAATAAATTAATAAAAGAATATTTAATAAAAGGGTATAACATTAATGTAAGACGATTCAAAAATAATGGTTGAGGAGTATGTTTTGAAGAATTATTAAAACATGGCGAACTATTTTATATGTTAGTTTCATCATTCTGTTTTGCAATTGTACATGGAGTTTCTTTGGGAATACCACAAATTGTATATACCTTTATATTAGGTATGATATGGTCATATTTAGTAGTGAAAACAGGAAGTATTAAATTATCTATAATACTTCATTCATTGTCTAATTTATTTGGAAGTATAATAATTCAATTATTGCAAGGAATATCAATGGAAATATTAGGAATGTACTCTATGTTTATGATGTTATTAGGAATTATAGGATTTATATGCTTTTTAAAGAATAAGAAAAAAGTAGAATTAGACAATAAAAACAAATTATTTGATAAGACTATAATTAAAGAGATGTTTACAAATAAAGGAATTTTGGTATATTCTTTAATAACTATGACAATGATTGTTTTAAAGAATGTTTTATAATACAAATTACAATCGTACACCCAGCTAAGTGCAAGTAATCTAGCAAGTGAAATTTACAAATAGATGTAAAAGTAAAAAGGAGAATATATGAAATTTTCAGTTGAAAAAAATATAAATGTAAAAAAAA
Source organism: uncultured Clostridia bacterium (assembly GCA_944386355.1). GTDB lineage: Bacteria > Bacillota > Clostridia > TANB77 > CAG-508 > CAG-269. The sequence continues at coordinate 1,466 of CALXAU010000050.1, read as the reverse complement.
GACAATTAAAAGTATTAAGACAAGAAATGATAGAGAAAGAAAAACTTCATATTAATGATTCAATTAATTACGAAAAATTTTTAGAGTTATATAATGAATATGGTAAAGAGTTATCACAAGAAGATTTTGCACGAATATATTTAGACATTTCTATAAGTAATTATTATAATCTTAAGAGTAAAAAAGAAATTAAAATATTAAAAGAAGAAGAAATCGAAGATGAATATATATGTAGAATAAAACTATATATCATAAAAAATTTGGGATTAACAAAAGAAACATCAATTACATATGAACAGTTTCAACAAATATATAATTCAATACCAACAAAATTGTCAGAAGTATTATTTGCAGATAAAATATTAGATATTACATATAATGCATTAGCAAAGATAAAAAACAATAAACTAAAAAGAACAAAAATTTTTCAAAAAATAGATTATATTTATTTTGATAAAGAAATATCAGAAAAAACGATAATAGAAAAATCAAAATACTATAGCAATATAGTGAAACAACTAAAAAATAATATAGCGCAAGATAGAAAATTACATATCGGAGATAAAATATCTTATACCCAATTTCAAGAAATATATGAAATTTACGGAGAAGATTATACGGATAAAGATTTTGCAGTAACAATTTTGGGGATTTCAGAAGAAAAAGCAAGAAAGTTTCTTAATAAAAAAATAAAAGAAGTGGAAATATGGAATAATGAAATACTTGATTTAGATAGTTTATTAAAAATAAGGAAGAATGTAATAAATGAAGAAGGTCTACACATTAAAGATAAAATCACATATGAGCAATTTAGAAATTTGTATGAAAAATATGCTGAAAATCTCCCAGAAAAAATATTTGCAGAAGAAATTTTAGACATATTAGAATATGGGTTCAGAGCTTTGAAAAAAGGAAAATTTCAAAAATTAATTATTCTTACAGATATAAATATATCACAAGAACTAGAAAATGAAATAGGTAGACAAATAAAAGAAAATGAAAATCTTTATAGAGGAAAAGAGATAACGTATGAGCAATTTTTAGAACTATATAAAAAATATGCATATGTAATGGGAGAAAAAGAGTTTGCGGAAAAAATTTTAAAGATGAATTTAAACAGTTTAAAAAGTGGAATAACTAAAGTATCAAAAGTTTTCTATAAAGAGGAGTTTAAAGAATATGATGAATTAGAAATAAAACAATTAAGAGATATTGTTATAAAAGAAAATAAATTACACATAGGACAATCTATATCAGGAGAGACATTTGAAATAATATATAAAAAGTATATCAACTTCGGATTGGATGAAAAAAGTTTTGGAGAAAAAATTTTAGATATAAAAGCATATAAAATTTCTATTATTTTAAAAAATAATAATAAAGAAGTAATTATTTTATCAAATGAAATTGTAAGTGAAGATGAAATTAAAAATTTAAGAGAAAATTTTATTAAAAGTAGAGAATAT
>CALXAU010000049.1 GCA_944386355.1 uncultured Clostridia bacterium | reverse complement strand
AATTAAGCAATAGTATATATGCTAAAAATTAATTTATGATGTTTCAACAAATATGAAATAAATTTTATTGAAAATTTGGTTAATTGCAAAAGTAAATTCTAGTTTGAAATCCAAGACTAAATTCTAGTTTTGAATAAAATCTAGAATTTACTTTTAAACTTAACATTTTATAAAATATTATTCAGGATAAAAAAATTTTCATTTTTTTATCCTGGTGTCTTGATTTTATTTGTTGCCAGTTTTTTTGTCTTATGCTATACTAATTTCAACAGTTGAAATTTATTTTCTACTGTAGTTGGTGAATAAACTAAAATAAAAGGAAAATCTTTTAAAAATTCATCTAAATCCTTTTGTGTTACTTTAAATTTTGTATCTATTAATTCTTTTAGTAAATATGATAAAAGTATATGCAGTGTTTAACAAATATGGTAAAATAAAAAATTAGGAGATGATGCACATGAATAAAAAAAGAAAAATATTAATAATATTTGGAATTTTAATAATATTATTTATAATGGTATTTGTTGTAATAAATAAAACAAATATATTTAGCAAAAAAGCAACAAATTTACAATCAGTTGCAGGAATTACAGTTGTACCTACAATGAACGATACAATAACTACTGATAGTAGTTGGTGTGGTACATTTCAATTAGTATGGAATGATATGAAGAATGAAGTTGTAAAGAAAGATATTATATTTAATCCTCAGATAGATATGGTAAAAAATTTAAACAAAGAAGATTTTAATGAAACAATGATTTCTGAAGATTATTATTATAAGATTTATGGACCAAAAAGTCTAGCCTTAAAAGAACAAATAGAGAATGGAATAAAAGAAAAATTTAATCAAACAAGCGATATATTAGATGATTTTGTTTGGTCAGAGAGTGAACTAGATGATCCTAATAATCCAAATGTAAGAAGATACTTTTTCTATACAATGTTATATAGAAAATTTGAATTTTTACAAGAGTTTGATAAACTTGATAATGGTAAATTTGGAAATAAATATAATGATGTTCAATATTTTGGTATAGATAAAAATACAAAAAATTCTGTAGGAAATCAAATTGAAGTATTATATTATAATTCAAAAGATGATTTTGCAATTATTGTAAATACTAAAACAGATGATGAAGTAATTTTCTGCAAAAGTCCTAAAGGAAGCAATTTTAATGAAATATATGAAAATATGAATAATGAAGCTAACAAATATACAGGTATCAAATTTTTTGAAAATGTAGATGAATTTAAAGCACCAAATTTAAAATTTAACGAAAAAAGAGAATATACAGAATTAGTAGGTAATAAATTTAAGATTGCTGGTTCTGTTTATAATACAGCAGAGATAGAGAATGCAATACAAACTATAAAGTTTTCTCTAGATGAAAAGGGAGGAGAGATAAAAAGTGAAGCTGCTATAAGTATGGCGATAGGAGCATCAGTAGAACCAAAACCAGATGAACCAAGATATTTTTATGTAGATGATACATTTGCAATCTTTTTAAGAGAAAAAGGTAAAACAAAACCATATTTTGCTGGAAAAATTGATGACATAACAAAATTTCAATAATATTGCTATAGTCGGTAATTAATTAAAAAGCAGTTATTTTAATAAAATAAAATGAGTTCTTTAACAAATAGGATTAGAAGAAAAGGAGGATTTTTATGTCAAAAAATAAAAAAATTATACTGACAGCGATACTTTTAGCAACACTTATAATATTATCACGCTTTTTATCAATAAAAACACCAATATTAAAAATTAGCTTTGCGTTTATTCCAACAATGTTATGTGCAATTTGGTTAGGTGCAAAATGGACAATACTATTAAATATTTTAGGAGATGTTATAGGAGCAACATTATTTCCAACAGGACCATATTTTATAGGATACACAATAAGTACTGCAATAGCTGGATTTATTTATGGAATAATATTATATAACAAAAAAGAAAAAAATTTTACAGAAAAAGAGTTTATAATAAGAGTAACTATTTCAGTAATATTAGTTGCAATAATTGTAAATATGGGATTAAATACATTATGGACAAGTATAACATCAGGAAAAGCTTTTCAAGTATTATTTATAACAAGAATCGTAAAACAGCTTATAATGATACCAATACATATAGTTATAATTCTGTTTATAGAAAGAATTTTAAGAAATCCCTTTGAAAAGTATATAAGGAGTAATGATGATTAAAATAGAAAATGTTTCTTACAAATATAAAAATAGTAATTATAAAACAATAAATAAAATAAATTTAGAAATTAAAGAAGGAGAAATAGTTGCAATTGTTGGAAAAAATGGGTCAGGCAAATCAACATTAGCAAGACTTATTTCAGGAATTAAAAGATTTGAAGGGAAGACTAAACAATGAAAAATATAATTAGTTTTATAATATTTATAATTTATGCCACTTTAGTATTCTTTTTACCAAATACTAAAGTGATTTTAATTTGTATACTTATTAATTTAATAATAATGTTTTTAATAAAAATAAATATCAAAAGTTTTTTTAAAAGTTTAATAAAGATATTACCATTTATATTATTTACATTTATTATTAACTTATTTTTAGATAATTTAATAAATGCATTTTGGATAGGATTAAAACTTATTATAGTCTGTAATATTACTATCATATATTCTAGTACAACTAGCATTCTTGAAATAACAGAAACAATAAAGACTTTGTGCAGTCCACTAAAAATATTTAAAATAGATACAGAAGATATTAAAATATTGGTTTGTATAGCTCTATCAATAATTCCAATTCTAAAAAGAGATTTATTAGAAATGAAAAATGCCTGTAAAGTAAAAGGGATTGAATTTAATATTAAGAATATGAAATATATATTATCTAAATTTTTCTTATCTATTATTATGAGAACAAATCAGATAGAAGAGGCTTTAATTGCTAAAGGCTACAATTCATAGGTTATTAGTTAATGATTTAAAGATAAATACCAAAAGTATTGATATATTAATATTATTTGGCAAAACATAGCTGGGGTTTAACAATTCGAGTCTTGCCTGCAAAATATTAATATATCAATACTTTTGAGTAATAAGAAGTGAAAAACAATTAACTATTAATATTTATAGGGCTAAAAATAAGAATAAAACTACACAATTAAAAAAAAATATGTTATACTATTTACATCAAAAATAAAAAGGTATAATCAACTATACGAGGAAAGGAAGAAAAATGGGATTTTTTGATAAATTAAAACAAGGATTAAATAAAACCAAAAATTCAATTGACGAAAAAATAAATCAAGTATTTTCAACATTTAGAAAAGTAGATGAAGAATTCTTAGATGAACTAGAAGAAGCTCTAATAATGTCAGACATTGGAGTAGATACATCAACAAAAATAATTTCAGAATTAAGAGGAAGACTAAAAAGGGAAAAAATACAAGATGAAGTAGAAGTAAAAAATGCTTTAAGAGAAGAAATAAAGAAAATATTTGATGAGTTAGATGTAAGTTTAAAATTACATACAACTCCTTCTGTAATATTAGTAGTTGGAGTAAATGGTGTAGGAAAAACAACATCAATAGGTAAAATTGCAAATAATCTTACTAAAAACGGGAAAAAAGTAGTAATTGCAGCAGCAGATACATTTAGAGCAGCAGCAGTGGAACAATTGGAAATATGGGCTAAAAGAGCAAATGCAGAAATTATAAAAAGAGAAGAAGGAGTAGACCCTGCTTCAGTCGTTTATGATGCAATAGAAAAAGCTAAAAATGAAAAAGCAGACATACTTATTGTTGATACAGCAGGAAGACTTCACAACAAAAAATATCTAATGGATGAACTAAATAAAATACAAAAAGTAATAAATAAAGAAATGCCAGAAGCGGATAAAGAAGTGTTACTAGTAATTGACGGAACTACTGGACAAAATGCTATATCACAAGTAAAAGCTTTTAAACAAGAAACAGATATAACAGGATTAATTTTAACAAAATTAGACGGTACAGCTAAAGGTGGAGCTGTTATAGGAATTGTTCAAGAAAATAAAATTCCTGTAAAATTCATAGGAGTTGGAGAACAAATAGACGACATGCAAGTATTCAATTCAGATGACTTTGTAAAGGCTATAATAGAATAAATTGTTATAATTTATATATTTTGAAAGTAAAATTAATTAAAATGATTTAAATTATTATAGGAGGGAAAACATGGAAGATAATACAAAAAAACAATTTACACAAAATGAAGAAAACGTTGAAAAAATCCAAACAGAAGCTAAAAATCAAACAGAAAACACAAAAAAAGAAAATAGAAAAAGAAATATGACTAGAATGTTAATAATAATAGCTTTTATTGCAGTTGTTTTATTAATTAGTTTTATTTCAATTAGGGGAAGTTATTTAGAATATAAAGAGCTTGGAGAAGAATATATACCAGTTTTTTCTACAAATTTAACATATAAAATAATATTAGTAGGAATTAATTTTATTTTCTTGTATATTATATTATATTTTACAAATAGAGGAATAAAAAAAGGTTTAAAACCATTTTTTGAAAGAGAAAATAAAAAAATGCCAAAACTTCTAAACAAATCATTGGCTTTTATAATAGCAACAATAGGAAGTATATATATATCTACAGTATCTATGCAGAAAATATTGTTGTTTATAAGTAATGCCTCATTTGGTATGCAAGATCCAATATTTAATTTAGATATAGGTTATTATATATTCCAAAAGCCAGTAATAGAAATGATTTTATTTTATTTTGTTGGAATGATAATAGGTCTTAGTATATATATGGCTGTATATTATATATTAGTATTTAATATATGTTTTGACGGAATAGAAGGAAAGATGTTAAAAGAAAGTCTTTTTATGAAAAAGATACTAAGAAATGTTAAACTATTAATTGTAGGTATAGCACTTACAACAGTAATAAATACTCAAAATATAATATTTGGAAAAATTTTAACAATAGACGGAAATATAGAGCTAACTGGAGCAGGATATACAGAAGCAAATATAAAATTATGGGGATATGTAATATTTTCAGTAATTATGGTTATATCTGTATGGATAGCAATAAGAAATTTTAAAAAAGGAAACACAAAAAATATATTAAAAAATCTATCTGTAATACCAATATATCTACTAACTTTATTTTTAGTAATGATAATATTTGACAGTATTTTTGTAAATTCAAATGAATTAGATAAGGAAAAGAAATATATTTCAGATAATATAAAGAACACAAAAGATGCATATGGAATAAATATAGAAGAAGTAAATTTAGAAAATTCAGGAACAATAACAGAAGAGCAAGTAGATACCAATAAAAATGTAATTGAAAATATTCCAATAATTACAAAAGATACAGTTATAAAAACTTTAGAAGATAGTCAAACAAATACAGGATATTATTCATATAGAAATGCAAGTCTTGCAAAATATGATATAAATGGACAAGACAAAGTTGTATATATAGCACCTAGAGAAATAACAAATGCAGGAAGAACATATAATAATAAAACATATGAATATACACATGGAATAGGTCAAATAGTAGTAGATGCAACAAACGCAACACAAACAGGAACAATAGAATATGTGCAAAAAGAAATTACAGGCAAAGACAATAAAATAAATGTAACAGAGCCTAGAATTTATTTTGGATTAGAAACAAATGAGACAATAGTAACTAATACAAATAATAAAAAAGAATATGACTATACAGATGAAAATGGAAATGATGTAACATCAACATATGCAGGGCAAGCCGGATTAAGGTTGAATTTTTTAGATAAGATGATATTAGGTATAGAAACAGGGAATATAAATCTTGCATTTTCTACTCAAGTTAACAATGAAAGTAAAATTCTAATAAATAGAAATGTAGTGCAAAGAGCTAAAAAAGCTTTACCATATTTAATGTATGAAGAAGAACCATATACTGTAGTAACAGAAGAAGGTAGAATTGTATGGGTAATTGATGCATATACAACTTCAAACTGTTATCCATATTCACAATATACTTCAATAGAACATGGTGGAAGTAAGCAAAGAATAAATTATATTAGAAATTCTGTAAAAGTATTAATAGATGCATATGACGGAACAATATCTTATTATATAACAGATAAAACAGATCCAATTGCAATGGCATACAAAAAAGTTTATCCAACTATATTTAAGGAAGAAGAAATTCCTCAAGATATAAAAGAAAAGCTAGTATATCCACAAACTCTATATGAAATTCAATCAGAAGTATTAGAAATATATCATTCAATAAAACCAGATGTTATATATAGAGCAGATGATTTATGGGAGAGTGCAAAATATAATAATGTAAAATCAACAAAATCAACAGGAAATATATTAGAACCATATTATACTATGGTAAATACAGAAAAAGAAAAGAATAAATTAGGATTAGTACAAATATATACACCAAAAGATAAACAAAATATAATTTCATACTTAGTTGGAACAGTAAATGGAGAAAATAATAAACTTACATTATATAAATTTTCAGAAGATAGTAATATTGTTGGACCAATGCAACTAGATAAGCAAATTGAGCAAGATGAAGCAATTTCAAAAGCACTAGAAACTTTAAATGTAACAGGGACAAAAATCACAAAACATATGATAATTGTACCAATAGAAAATACACTTTTATATGTAGAACCAATTTATCAAACAATGTTAAATGAATCAGATGTTCCAATTTTAAAAAGAATAATAGTGGCATCAGGAAATAAAGTTGCAATAGGAGAAAATTTACAAACTGCATTACAAAATCTTTTATCTAAATATGCTGTAGATATAGAGGTTGAAAACACAGATGATATAGAAGGTTTAATAGAAGCAATTATTAAAGCAAATAATAATTTAACACAATCAAATGAAAATAATGATTGGGAAATGATGGGAAAAGACATTGAAAAATTACAAACACTTATAAATTCACTTGAAACTTTAAAAGAAGAAGAAGATAAAAAACAAGATGAAGAAAAAAATGAAACTAATACAATTAATTCTAATAATGTAAATGTTGTAAATAATGAGGTAATTCAATAATAGTAAATAATATTTATTTCTTGATTGCGATAAAAAGATTGTAAAAATATTAGGTAGCTAAAATGAATTAATTTTATTTGAATACTTTTAGATTAAAAGAGTATAAAAGTTATAAAAAAATCCACTATAATAAAAGGTGGATTTTTTATGTTTTTTAAAAAAAAGAAAATTAAAATTTTACAATTATCAATAGATAAATTAACAAATATGTTAGAAGAAAGCAATGTACATGAATGGATGTATATATTAGGAAGTAAAAAAGAAATAATAATTAGAAATTTAACAGCAGGAATATTTAGAGGTGTTGGAATTGGTATAGGAGTTACAATAATTACAGCAATTTTGATTATATTATTACAAAAAATAGTTACTCTTAATATTCCAATAATAGGAGAATATATTGCAGATATTGTTGATATAGTTGAAAGAAGTAGATAAATATTAAAAAAACAATTGACGGGAAGAAAGTATTTATTTATAATGTAAGATGTAACAATTATTATTTTATAGACATAAATGATAAAATTAAAAAATGTATAAATTCTTAATAAATGTGCCTTTAAATGAAGCAAGAAAGGATTGAATTTTAATATGGAAGAAGAAGCAGTATTTACAAATGATTCAGCATTACAGAAAACATATGAAAGATTTTTTTATTATGGTTTAGAAAATGAAGAGAATTTTCTTAAAACACTAATTTATTTGATTAATGAAGATTTAATTCCAGAACAAAACAAAATAGTAAGAATAATAGAAGAAATTAATAAAATACTAGATGAACAAATACAATTATTAAAAGAGGGACAAAAAATAGATTATGACAAAATAATTCAAGTTTTTAGCGAAATAGAAGATCCAAAAACTATGAAAATGATACTAGATAAACTAGGAGAATTAACAAACTCAAACCAAACTAATAATACACAAAAAGATACAGATAAAGAAAAAGATAAAAAGCCAAAAAAACCAGAAGAAAAAATAGAAAAATTCAAAGAATTTTTATCTAACTTTCCAGAAAAGAAATTAGAAGAAGAATTTACAGCTATTTGTGAACAATATTCTAAATTTATATTATTATCTGCTGAGGGTGAAAAAGTTGCAAATGATAAACTATTAGAGTTAAAAAAACAATTTACACTTAAAAATGGAAAAATTAGAGTTAAGAAAATTTCCAAGGATAAAGACAAAGAAAATAATAAAGATAATGATAATAAAGACAATGATAATAAAGACAATAATAATAGTTTAATAGATATCATAGGACCTAATAAGGAATGGGTTTCATATGTATATAAAATGCTAAAAATATTAAGACAAATGTCTAATTCAAAGGATACAAGAATACAAATAGAATATCAAAGTAAGCTATTAGAAGCAATAGTAGCAAGAGAAGGTTATTTAGGGCAATCAAGAACAGATTTTCAGATACAAAATTTCGATACGTATTTTAAAGACAAAGGAACAATGCCTGAAGACGAATTTATGAAAGAAATAATTTATAGTGTAGTAGAAGATATGAATGTAGCACTTTCAAAAAAATCAGAAGATATAAAAAAATTAGGAATATCAGAAGAAGGTATGTATCAATATATTGTAGATGAAGTTAAAAGAAATATTAATGAATATTGCAGATTTTTAAATATTGAAAATTATAAAGATTTTAATCTTAAAGAAACTTTAAAAGGTATAGAGGAAGGTAAGCAAGATATATCAATTTTTGAATTAACTCGATTTTTATTATTTAGGAAATTTTTTTCTAATGAGCATAATTATGAAAATATAAATACTGACCAAAGAAAAAAGATCTCTTCATATATTGAGAAAAGGATAAAAGAATGCATAAGAGAAGAAGGCTTAGAATTTGATTCTAATAAAAAACAAAATTATGAACATGAAGGAATTTTATATAAAACAATTTGTCAATTAAGATATTTAGATACAATAATAAAAAGTAATAATCTTAATTTTTTAAAATTGTGGGAATATGTAAGATCTGTAATGATTCAAAATAATAAAATGTATAAAAAAGATAGCCCAAAAGTAGAAGCAATAAATACTACTGGTAGTTGCAGAGAATAATAAAGATATAAAATAATGTATTTAATTAGTACTAAAATTATAAAATACTAAAATTTGGTAAAGAAATCTTTTAAATTAGTATTTTACATTACTGTATATACAATGCTGTCAACCTAAGATTATCATAATTATTTTAAAAACACTACGCATGCGTCCAAATGAGTGTTAGCAAATTCTATTGGAGCAACTTACAGACTAATATTTTTTTATTCTGGAAGTTGCGACACACAAAGTGTTAAAAAATGATTATAATAATCTTAGGTTGACAGCATTGACTGTGTATAGAGAAAAAGCGACTAGATAGATACTTAAAATCTAAATGGCCGCTTTTAAAAATTATTTATTTCAATATTAGTCTATGAAATATTTTTTTACCCTTTTTGATAATAGCAAAATTTTCTTTAAAATCATTTTTAGAAAGCATATAATTTATATCTGTTATTTTTTCATCATTTAAAGAAATTCCACCTTGAACAATAAGTGTTTTAGCTTGGGCTTTTGAAGGGGCAATATTTACTAAAACTAAAGAATCAACTAAAGAAATATTATAGTTATCAATTGTTGTAGAAGGCATATTTTCTATACTTCCATTTCCAGAAAATAAAGCATTTGAAGCTTCTTCTGCTTTTTTTGCTTCTTCTTCTCCATGTATTAATTTAGTAATTTCAAAAGCGGCAACTTTTTTAGCCTCATTTATTTTTTCATCTTTTAAATTTGACAATTCATTTATTTGTTCAATAGGAAGAAAAGTTAACATTTTTAAAACAGTTTCAACACTACTATCTTCTATATTTCTCCAATATTGGTAAAATTCATAAGGAGAAGTTTTGTTTGGGTCTAACCATAAAGCTCCTTTTTCAGTTTTTCCCATTTTTTTACCTTCTTTGGTAGTAAGGAGTTTAAAAGTAAGACCGAAAGAGTCTTCTTTTCCAATTTTTCTAATAAGTTCTACTCCACCTATAATATTAGACCATTGATCATTGCCACCCATTTGAAGTTTGCAACCATATTTATTATATAAATATAAGAAATCATAAGATTGCATTAACATATAGCTCATCTCAAAAAAAGTTAATCCGTGATTCAAGTCTTTGTTTGTAGCATTCAGCTGAAAGCATTTTATTTACAGAAAACAAACTTCCAATTTCACGAACAAAGTCTACAAATTTTAAATCTAAAAGCCAATCTGCATTATTTACTATAATAGCTGCATTTTCTCCTTCAAAACTAACAAACTTTTCAACTTGTTTTTTTATGCAATCAACATTATGATTAATTTCTTCTCTTGACATCATTCTTCTCATATCTGTTTTTCCGAGAAGGATCTCCTATTGTTGCAGTACCTCCTCCTACTAAAATAATTGGTTTATGCCCACATTTTTGCATATGACTTGCAACCATAAGAGAAACAAAATGTCCAACATGAAGACTATCAGCTGTTGGATCAATTCCTATATAAAAAGGCACAGATTCCTTTTGAAATAATTTTCTTATTTCATCTGGATGTGTCATTTGTTCAATATAATCTCTTTGTTCTAAAACTTCAAAAACATCACGCATTTTTTAATCCTCCTAAATTATTAAAGCTTTCATCCTCTAAGAAACGATTTAAATTCTTTAAAGAAATTCCGGTTTGCCCAGAAATAACTTCTAATGGTTGATTAAATCCATTTTCTTCAATATAATTGTGTAATGTTGATATCTCTAAATTATCTTTAGAAGAACATTTTGGACAAACATTTCCATTTGCCATATAAAAATTTCCACATCTACTACATTTTTTAAATTCCATAAAAACCTCCTAAATTTCTTAAAGTAAGGTTAAGCTACTTTAGTAATATAAAAACAATGAAAGTAATATTTTTTTGTAATTACCTTAAAGAATAACTTATCCTTATATTTTTCATAATTTCTGGGAGTATTTTATCATATATTTTTGGAAATATAAAGTATTTTTATAAAATATCCAGTATAAAATGTTACTATTTAATGGTTTTTCACTTCTTATTACTCAAAAGTATTGATATATTAATGTTTTGCAGGCAAGACCCAGATTGTTAAACCCCAGCTATGTTTTGCCAAATAATATTAATATATCAATACTTTTGTTATTGTATAGGAAAAATCGAAGATTTTTACTAT
>CALXAU010000048.1 GCA_944386355.1 uncultured Clostridia bacterium | reverse complement strand
CTAAATGACTTAATTCCAGAATTTATATATAAAGACAAAAAGCAAGAATTAGAAAAGAAGTTAAAAAATGAAAAGGAAAAATTACAAGAAACTGAAAACAAGTTTAATACATTAAACAAATTAGAAGATAAAGAAGATTTAATTTTCAAAGCAATAGATGACATCAAGAAAAATGGACTAACAAAAGAAGAACTATCAAGATTATTTGACAAAATTGTAGTATTTGATCCAAAAGAAATAACAAAAGAGCAAAAAGAAGAATATAACTTAAATGACGAAATGTACAAAGAGCTCTATGAAAATGGAGGCTTAGCATTCCATTTGAAATTTATGTATCCACAAACTATCACAAACAGGAGGATGTGATATAGGAACAAGACCGATTGATTTACATTTAAAAGCATTTGAAAAATTAGGAATAAATATTACAAAAAACTATGGAAAAATTATTTGTAATTGTGATAAAATAGTTGGAGAAAAAATTGATTTTGAATTTCCAAGTGTTGGAGCAACAGAGAATGCAATGCTCGCTTCAGTTTTAGCAGAAGGTGCAACTACAATAACTAATGCGGCTAGAGAACCAGAAATTATAGATTTACAAAATTTTTTAAATAAAATGGGAGCAAAAATAAAAGGCGCTGGAACAAATATAATAGAAATTGAAGGAGTAAAAAATTTAAAAAGAGAAGTAAGTTATAATATCATGCCAGACAGAATAGAAGCTGGAACTTTTCTTTGTATGGCAGGAATATCTAGTGGAAATATAACTTTAGAGAATGTAATGCCAAATCATATAGTTCCGATAATAGATAAAATGCAAGAAGCGGGAGCAAAAATTGAAATAGATAAAAATACAATAAAAATTCAAGGTCCCAAAAAATTAAAAGCAGTTGATATAAAAACAATGCCATATCCTGGTTTCCCAACAGATATGCAGTCAGTATTTACTGCGATGCTAACCGTAGCAAAAGGTTCATCAATTGTAGTAGAGAATATATTTGAAAGTAGATACAAATATGTATCAGAGCTTAATAGAATGGGTGCAAAAATAACAGTCGAAGGAAGAACAGCATTAATAAAGGGTACAAAAAAATTATATGGAGCAAATGTGAAAGCACCTGATTTAAGAGGTGGAGCAGCATTAGTAACTGCAGCATTAACAGCAAAAGGAATAACAACTGTAGAAAATATAGAATATATTTTAAGAGGATATGAAAACTTTGAAGAAAAATTACAAAAAATTGGTGTAGATATTTATAAAGAAGGAATATAATATTTTGCTAAGTCAGCCTTTACTTTAAATAAAGTGAAAATTAAATTATACACAAATATATGTAATAAATTTGGAACAGAACAAATTTACGAATAAAGAAAGACAAAATATAAAATTAGTATAAACTATAAGGACTTTTTGATATGATCTAAGGCTGACTTTGGCAACTTAATCTTGCTAACATATAACAATATTATATTACTTGAAGGAGGATTATAATATTAATGAAAGAATTAAAAAATAATAATTCAAAACATAAAAAAAATGTAAAGAAAGAAAAAACAATTACAAATGAAAAGAGTAGAAGAGAAAAAAGAATAGAAAAAATTGATGAAGACATAGAACTAGTAATAGATATGACAAATAGGAATAATCAAATAAAAAAACAACAAAAGAATGACAGAAACATGAAAATAAAATTAAAGAAGGAGAAAAAAAAGAAAAGACTAAAATTGATTATAAAGTGTACAAGTATTATAATTCTTATGATAATAATCTCTATAATAGCTTTTACATCTCCAATTTTTAATATAAAAAATATAGAAGTAATAGGAAATAATCAAGTACCACAAGATACTATAATAAGTTTATCTAAAATTTCAACAGGTGAAAATATTTTTAAATTTTCAAAAACAGATGTACAAAAAAGTATAAAAGAAAACCCATATGTAGAGAATATTGAAGTTAGTAGAAAATTTCCTAATAAAGTTCAAATAAAAATACAAGAAAGAGAAAAAAGATTTAGTATGGCTTTTCTAAATAGATATGCTTATATAGATACACAAGGATATATCTTAGAAATATCAGAAAATAGTTTAGATTTACCAATAATACAAGGGTTAAGTACAAATGAAGAAAATATAATAGCAGGAAATAGACTAGAAAATGAAGATTTACAAAAATTAGAAAATATAATACAAATACAAGAAGTATGCATTAGTAATAATTTAGAAGACAAGGTCAAAACTATTGACATTAGCGAGAAAAATGAATATAGTATATACTTAGAAGAAGAAAAAAAAATAGTTCATTTGGGAGATGCAACAAATTTAACAAATAAAATGTTGTATGTACTATCAATATTGGAAGATACAAAAGGAAAAGAAGGAGAAATTTTTGTTAATGGAGATTTAAACAATAAATTTTTACCATATTTTAGAGAAAAAGTATAATAAAAATATATCATACAAACAATGATGAGCCATAAAAATAAATATAAATTATTAAAGAGATTTAAATCACGTCAATTTTGTTCTGATGTTTAAAAAATATAGGAACTGTAGTAATATTTGAATATAAGTAATAAATACTAATAGAATAAAATTAGTAGAAAGGAAAGTGAGAACATGAGTAAAAAATTCATACCAATAGTATTAGGATTAATGTGCTTTGCACTAACATATAGTATTTGTATACAAATGAAAACTGTAAAAACATTAAATACTACAGTAGGTCAAAGTTATGAAGAAAATAATTTAAGGGCTCAAGTTTTAAAAATGAAGGAAAAATATGAAAATAGACAAGCAGACTTAGAAAAAGCAACTGAATTATTAGAAAAAGAAAGACAAAATGCTACACAAAATAATTCAAGTTTAGAAGAAATGGAAAGGCAAATAAAAGAAGGAAATAAATTAATAGGTATGACAGATGTAACAGGTCCAGGAGTAATAATTACATTAAAAGATAGTACTATAAATCCAGCAACAGTTTTAGATGTTAGTTCACTTTTAGTTCATGATACAGATGTACTTAGCATAATAGGAGAATTAAAAAATGCAGGAGCGGAAGCAATATCAATAAATGATGAGAGATTAGTTACTACTACAGCAATTTCTTGTGGGGGAAATATAATAGATATAAATAAATCCAAGGTAGGAGCTCCATTTGTAATTAAAGCAATAGGACTTCCAGAGTATTTGGACGCAATATCAAGACCAGGAGGATATTTTGAAAGATTAGAAGATGACGGAATAATACCAGAGCTAAAAAAATCTAATAAAATAACAATAAATAAATATTCAGGAGCTATAAATTTTAAATATGCAAAGAATGTGGAGTAATTGATAAACTAAAGACCAAGTCATCATGAATTTCCTAATAGATAAAAAATAATAAAGAACAGATTAAAAATAAATAATTAGTTTTTTATACAATAGGAAATAATATGAAACTTTAAGTTACGCAACTCAAAGTGAAAATAAATAATATATATTTTATTTTCAAAAGAAAGTTATACTTTCCTATTGTATAAAAGTCGCTGCACTCCAACGGTTGCATACAATTTTACTTACGTAAAATTGGCGTGCAAACAAATACGCGATATGCAGCTAAGCTAAAAAAATCATGTCGTTTTTGTTCATATAAAGTGTCTTTGAGCTAAGAAAGGAATGAGATTAAAATGAAAAAGGGTAAAATTACAATGACCATAACAATAGGATTAGCATGTTTTGTATTGATAGCAGTTATGTTTATGCAATTTAAAATAATTGGATTAACAGATGTAACTAATATAGAAACAATGAGAGAAGAAGAACTAAGAACTCAACTTGCAAATTGGAAAACACAATATGAAGAAGTAAATCAAAAATATGAAGAAACACAAGAAACCATAAAAGAATATCAAGAAAAAAAACAATCAAATGACGAAACAGCAGAATTATTACAACAAGAATTAGATCAAATAAATATGATTTTGGGAAAAACAGATGTCCAAGGGCAAGGTGTAATAATAACCATAAATAAGGTAGAAAGTGAAGATGTTCCAGCAATTAGTGCAATAGATTTACAATTAATAGTGAATTCACTAAAAAATGCAGGGGCGGAAGCAATATCAATAAATAATGAACGAATAATTAATACAACAGACATTGTAGATATTGCTGATTTATATATAAAAATAAATGCACAAAGAATTCTTGCACCATATGAAATAAAAGCTATTGGAGACCAAACATATTTAGAAAGTGGTTTATTAGGTAATGGTGGAATAGTTGATGAGTTAAGAAGTGTAGGAGAAGATATAAAAATAGAGAAGAGTAATAAAGTTGTAATAACAAAATATACAGGAGAAATAAAATCAAAATATATGGAAGAATAAAGGAGAATGATAAAAATGATTTTTATTGCTATAATAATAGGTTGTATTTTAGGTGCAATATTAGGAATAAATGCACCAACAATATCATATATGTACTCAAGTTATTTAGCAATTGCAATAATTGCAGCATTAGATAGTGTGTTTGGAGGAATAGCATCAGTAATTAATAAGAATTTTGACTTAAAAATATTTATTTCAGGCTTTTTTGGTAATGCTATATTGGCAATTCTTTTAACATTATTGGGTCAAAAATTAAATGTAGATATATATCTCGCAGCAATTGTAGTATTTGTATGGAGAATGTTCATGAATTTAGGAATAATTAGAAGATATTATGTTGAAAAATGGTCTGGTAAGTTAGAAAATTTAGCAAATAGAAAACATAAAGAAAATAATTTAGATAATAAAGCACAGAAAAATTAAAAGAGAATTTATATTATTTAATTGTTTACCACTATGAATTTCATTTCTGGTAGCACTTTTTATATAATAGGGAAGTGAAACTCCCTATTATATAAAAGTTGCTTCGCTCCAATAATTGCACACAATTTTACTTACGTAAAATCGGTGCAGAACAAATTAACGGAAAGCCAAAGAAAAAATTTAATATTTAGTAGAAGCAAATGGCTTTCCGATTTGTTCTGTTATAGGAAAAATCAAAGATTTTCCTATAACAGCAATCAATGCACACAATTTTACTTGCGCAAAATTGGCGCGCGAACAAAGACGCGACATATAACTAAGCTAAAAAGTTAAAGAATTAAATCATGTCGCTTTTGTTCTGTTATAGAAAAGCGAAAAATTTCCTATATGATTTTTTACTAGAAAATACACGCTTTCACAAAAAACTATTACAGAAATATTACAAAAATATTACAAAAATATAACAATTTCTATTGACAATTGTCTAAAAATGTAATATATATAACACTAGAAAATTTACATTAAAAATGGAGGAATTAACTTGGCAATAGGAGATATCATAGTAGGCATTGATATAGGTACCACAAAGGTTTGCACTGTAGTCGGAGAAGTTAATAACTTTGGACAAATCGAAACTATATCAAGCACATCTCACAAATGTAAAGGATTAAAAAAGGGGAAAATAATAAACGAAGAAGAAATTAGTTTGAGTATAGCAAAAACTATAAAAGATGCAGAAGATGAAACAAATTTTACAATTAATTCAGCCTATGTTACAATTCCTGGAAAATATATAACAATAGTACAAAACAGTATCATAAAAGATGTAAAAGATAAATATTCTGGAATATCAGTAAGAGATGTACAAGCTGCAATTATGCAAGTAAAAGATATAGAAATTCCAGAAGGGAAAACTCTAATAGATGTAGTGCCAGACAAAATAATACTAGAAAACGGTAAAGTAGTAACAGATCCTGTTGGCAATTTAAGTTCAAATTTTACAATTAGTGCACAAGTAATACTTGCTGAGAAAGAATATGTTAGAAAACTAAGTAATATTTTTAAAAAAGCAGGACTAGAAATAGACGGGATTGTACCAATAACTTTAGCAGAAAGAAATCTTATACTAGATACAAATGAATTACATGATAATGTAATGTTACTAGACATTGGAGCTGGAAATACAGATATTGGAGTTTTTGAAGGGTCAAGTTATATATACTCTACATCAATTCCTTTAGGGGGAGATAATATAACAAATGATATTGCATTAGTATTAAACATTACTGAAGAAGAAGCAGAAAAGCTAAAAAGACAATATGGTTTAGCTTTAAAATCTTTTATAGATAATGATAATGAAATAATTTTAAATACATGCAAAGATGAAAATAAAAGTAAAATAATAAAAAGTTCTGAACTTATAGAAATTATAGAAGCAAGAATAGAAGAGATTTTTTCACTTGTAAATAGAGATATTACAGCACAAGGAATAAAACAAAAAATAAATAATGTAATATTAACTGGACAGGGAATAGTTAATATAAATAAAAGTGATGTAGCTGGAAAAATCAATTTAAATATTCCTGTAAAAATAGCAACTGGAAGAGCTATCAGTACGGTAAAGCCAAGTTTTAGAACTAGTTATGCATTAGTAAGATATATAGCAGCAAGACCTTTTGCAAAAACAGTATCTAGTAGTATAGATGAGCAAAATAATGAAAGTTTTATAAAAAATGTAATAGATAGAATAAAAGAATTTTTTTATAGTTAAAAAATTCAAATAAATAAAAGCAATTCAAAAGATGGTTTTATTATAAAAATAGTTTTTATTTATTTTTACTTTGAACTTAAAATTTAAAATTTTCATATTTTTTCCTAAAAAAAAGATGTTTTGTTATATGTGAAGATTGTTTTACAATATACACGGTCTAATAAATTTTAAACTGATGTAAAAGGGATGTTATAAAATAATTAAAAAATGAGGTAAATATTTGTATAATTTAATCTAAAATGTAGGAATTATAAGAAGAAAAGGGAGGAAAAACAAAAATGATGGAGTACGATGATAACAATATCACAATGATGGATGGAACTGCAACTATAAAAGTAATTGGTGTAGGAGGTGCAGGAAACAATGCTGTAAACAGAATGATAGATTCTGCAATCAAAGGAGTAGATTTTATTGCAGTAAATACAGATAGACAAGCACTTCAAACATCAAAAGCAAGTACAAAAATACAAATAGGAGAAAAAATAACAAGAGGATTAGGAGCAGGAGCAAATCCAGATATTGGTGCACAATCTGCAGAAGAAAGCAAATCAGAAATTGCAGAAGTACTTAGAGGAGCAGACATGGTATTTGTAACAGCTGGTATGGGTGGTGGAACAGGAACAGGTGCTGCACCAATAGTTGCTGCAACAGCTAAAGAAATGGGAATATTAACAATAGGAGTTGTAACAAAACCATTTACTTTTGAAGGTAAAAAAAGACTTTCTCAAGCAGAAAGAGGAATAGAGAGTTTAAAAGAAAAAGTTGATACATTGGTAGTAATACCAAATGACAAATTACTACAAATTATAGATAGAAAAACATCAATAATAGAAGCTTTTAAAATGGCAGATGATGTATTAAGACAAGGTGTACAAGGAATTTCAGACTTAATTGCTGTACCAGGATTAGTTAATCTAGATTTTGCAGATGTAAAAACAATAATGTTAAATACAGGTATGGCACACATGGGAGTAGGAAAAGCATCAGGAGAAAACAGAGCAGAAGATGCTGCAAAAGAAGCAATACAAAGTCCATTATTAGAAACATCAATAGAAGGAGCAAGAGGTGTAATAATAAATATTACTGGTGGAGAAGATTTAGGTTTACACGAAGTAAATACAGCTGCAGAGCTAGTTCAACGCAGTGTAGATCCTGAAGCAAATATTATATTTGGAACAGTAACAGATCCAAGTATGAAAGATGAAATACAAATTACAGTAATTGCAACTGGTTTTGAAAAAAAAGATCCTATATCAAGTATAGGAGTAGATAATATTGTTTCAAAAACATGGGAAAAGAAAATAAATTCAATACCATCAAGCTCTGATATAAATAGCTCATCAAATGATTTAGATATACCATCATTTTTAAGAAAAAATAAAAATAAAAACATGTAATAATAAGAAGTTTTAAATAGAAAAAAATGAGAAAAAGAAAGAAATAATCTAAAAAAGTAGATTATTTCTTTTTTTCTACAATAAGAAAAGACAGTATTTTTAAAAGTAAAGTAGTAAAATACAAAAGCAGGTGAAAAGATATGACTATTTATATAGATATAGTAATTATTGAAAATTTAATTATGAACTATATAATCTTATTAGCAACAGGAATGGTTTTAAAAATAGAAATAAAGCATATGAGGCTAATACTAGCAAGCCTTGTAGGAGCTATATATACAGTTTTAGTATATATGCAAATAATTCCTATTTATTCAAATTTTCTATTAAAAATAATATTATCATTTGTAATTGTGTACATAGCATTTAGAGTGCAATCAATCAAGCAAATGTGGAAAAATCTTTTGTTTTTCTATTTAACTTCATTTGTATTTGGAGGAACAGCTTTTGCTCTATTATATATTGTAAAACCTCAAGAAATACTTATGAAAAACCGGTTTATTTTTAGGAACATATCCATTAAAAACAACTATATTATCTGCTATTATTGCCTTTTTCATAATAATTGGAGCATTTACATTAGTAAAAACTAAATTCTCCAAAAAGGATATGTATACATCAATTGAAATGAAACTTGAAAATAAAATAATAAGAACCACAGCAATGATAGATACAGGAAACTTGTTAAAAGAACCAATTACAAATACGCCTGTAGTTGTTTTAGAACACACGTTATTATATGAAATTTTACCAAAAGAAATATTAAATCATTTAGAAAATATATTAGGAGGTGATTTTAGTGAGATTCCAGAAGAGATAAAAAATAAATATATAATAAAATTAAAAGTAATACCATTTTCATCATTAGGAAAACAAAATGGTATGTTATTAGGTATAAAAGCAGATTACATTAAAATAAAAAAGCAGGAAGAGCAAATATACAAAGAAAATATAATAATAGGTATTTATAATAAATCATTAACTAAAAAAGGGGAATATAGAGCATTAATAGGACTAGAATTAATGGGTTAAGGAGTGAGGTTATGAAATTTTTTGATTTAGTAAAAAATAGTATAAGTAGTATTTGTGCTAAATATTTAAATGATGATGACGAAATTGAATATCTTCCTATATTTTATATAGCAGGAAGCCAAACACTTCCACCACCACTACCACCTGAAGAAGAAGAAAGTCTGATTGAGAAACTTTCGGAAGAAGACAATTTAGAGATAAGACAAAAGTTAGTAGAAAGAAATTTAAGATTAGTAGTATATATTGCTAAAAAATTTGAAAATACTGGTATAGGTATAGAAGATTTAATATCAATTGGAACGATAGGATTAATGAAAGGTGTAAATACTTTTAATTCAGATAAAAAAATAAAACTTGCTACATATGCATCAAGATGTATTGAGAATGAAATTTTAATGTTTTTAAGAAAGAACAATAAAATAAAAGGAGAAGTCTCAATAGATGAACCGCTGAATAAAGATGGCGACGGAAATGAACTATTATTATCTGATATCTTAGGAACAGACCCAGATGTTACATCTAGAAATATAGAAGATGAAGTTGATAAAAAACTATTAAAAGCTTCAATTTTAAAGTTAAATCCAAGAGAAAAAAATATAATGGAAATGCGATTTGGGTTTATAACAGGAAAGGAAAAAACACAAAAAGAAGTTGCAGATGAACTTCGGGATATCTCAAAGTTATATCTCGAGATTGGAAAAAAAGATAATACATAAAATGAAAAAAGATATTATGAGCAAAACTGGATAAAAAGTATAAAAATCTCTTTTGAGGAAATAATAAGAATATATTATTTCTCTCCAAAGGAGGTTTTTTGTGATTAACAGAGTTGAAATTTGTGGTGTAAACACTGCAAAATTACCACTTTTAACGAAACAAGAAAAAGAAGAACTTTTTATAAAAATTAAAAATGGAGATGAAGACGCAAGAAATAAATTTATAAATGGTAATTTGAGATTAGTATTAAGTGTAATACAAAAATTTTATAGTAGAGGAGAATCAGCAGATGATTTATTTCAAGTAGGATGTGTAGGTTTAATAAAAGCAATTGATAATTTTGATTTAAGTCAAAATGTACAATTTAGCACATATGCTGTACCTATGATTATTCGGAGAAGTAAAAAGATATCTAAGAGATAATAATACAATAAGAGTAAGTAGATCTATAAGAGATTTAGCATATAAGGCTATGCAATATAAAGAAAAATATATAAAAGATAATGGAAAAGAACCAACAATTGAGCAAATTGCAAAAGAAATAGGAGTAGAAAAAGAAGAAATAGCTTTTAGTTTTGATGCGATTCAAGATCCTGTCTCTTTACAAGAACCAGTATATAATGACGGGGCAGAAAGCATATATATTATGGATCAAGTAAAAGATAGCAAAAATACAGATGAATTATGGGCAGAGAAAATGACAATAACGCAAATAATGAAAAAATTAAATAAAAAAGAAAAAGAGATAGTTGAAAAACGATTTTTTGATGGAAGAACTCAAATGGAAGTAGCTGAAGAAATTGGAATATCTCAAGCACAAGTTTCAAGACTAGAAAAAAGTGCAATAAGTCATATAAAAAAATTATATAAATAAACACTATATACAATTTTAATTTTTATAGCAAAAAAAATCAAAAATTTTTAAATAAATATAAAAGTAATTCATATAATTATAGAAGAGAAAAAGATAGAGTTTGTAGAAAGAATATAGAAAATATTTACAAAATATAATAACTATATGAAAAATTATAAGAATGTGGAGGAAACATGGGAGATAAAGGGTTAGATTTTAAACATAAAGAAGTTGTTAATGTAAATGACGGTAAAAGACTTGGGTATGTCCAAGATGTATGTGCAGACTTAGAAACAGGAATGATTACTTCTATAATTGTACCAGGGAGTAACCGTATACTTAATATGTTCTCTTCAAATAATGATATAGTAATTCCTTGGAAAAATATTAAATGTATTGGAGAAGATTTGATAATTGTAGATATATAAAATAAAATCTAAGTAAAGTGATAAAAATCAAGATATAAAATTTTGTACTATATTTTATTGTTAGAAATTTGTAGTAAATATTTTTTTAAAGTCTGTTTAAAGTAAAAAGAAATATTAATATTTTATATATCAGGAAACAATATTAAACTTTTAAGTTTCGAAATAAACTTAAGGAGGCAATGGAAAATTTATTTTTCAAAGACATCTGATAAAATTCAAAAAAACCATTAAACTAAAAATAATTAAAAAAGTAAGAAATTATAATCTTTTCATTAGTTGTGAATGTGATTGGAGAAGTTTACATCTGTGAGTAGTAACGCTTTGGAAGAAAAAGGAAGAAAAAAATAATCAAAAAGTGTTGACAAGAAAGGACAAAATGTGATAATATAAAAAAGTAC
>CALXAU010000047.1 GCA_944386355.1 uncultured Clostridia bacterium | reverse complement strand
TGCACTTTCCTTAAGGTTACCCTCACTAGACGTTATCTAGCATCTTTGCTCTATGGAGCCCGGACTTTCCTCTCGTAATTCCTTTCGGAATTTACCAGCGACTATTCAATTTACTCTAAAAAGTATTATATCATATAAAAAAAGAGACTACAATAAAATTATTAAATAATTTTTAACTTGTAAAATAGAAAGAAAGAACGTTGTTAAATTTTTAATAAAATATTAGGTTCTTTCTTTCCTTTTTTATCTATTAGAAAATTCGTGCTACCTTGCACACAATCTTCCTTACGTAAAATTGGTGTGCTAACAAATTCTTTTTTTCTACATATTATTAAATTCCTCTAATAAAATCCTATACTTTATCAAAAAAACTTCTTTATCTTGAGAAGAAACTGCATTTTGAAGTTCATTCAATAAAATATAACCTTTATTTATAACATATTGATTTGAATCATCACTAGGCATATTTGTCAAAATTTTCGAATATTCTTCTATGCTAGTTTTCACAAAATTAGACATTTCTTGCCAATTTTCTTGATCTAAGATACTATATGCTTTAAAAATATTATTTTTAGCTTTAATAATTATTTTTTCTTGTTCATCATTTGAAGCTTTTTCAATATATTTAGGTATAAAATCATATAACACAGATAGTTGTGCAAGAATTTTTTGTTTATCTTCTTCTTTAGCTACCTTTATTACATTATCATATTGTGAATTAAAGTCTAGTACATCTTTTTGCTCAACTCCTATTTGATATAATTCTAAAGTTAAGTTGGGTATAGAAGAATAAATATTTTCTACTTTATTTTTAATTATATCCCATTTTATATCTTCTTTATTTTCTAATATTGTTTGTGCTTCTAAAGTATATCTTTTACTGTTTTCTTCTTCCTTTTTACTTCCCACTTCTTTTTCTGTGGAAGATTCTGAACCTCCTCCTCCTGAACTAGAAGAACTACTTTGACTTTCTTCCCCTTCTGTACTTTCAGAGGTTTCTAGTTTGCTAGATGAGATTTTATAATTTTGAAACTCTATATTATTCATTAAATTAAATAGCTCAACTAGATTTTTTTCCATATATTTTATTTCTGCTAAGGCTTTTGCATTAGGATCGCTTTCCATTGCTTTGCTTGTATTTACATATATAAAAATAATAATTCCTACAATAATTAAAATAATAGATATATACATTATTTTTTTGAATTTATCCATAAAAAATTTCATTCCTTTCTATTTTTACTCAAATGCACACATAGTTATGAAAAATTTTTCTATTTTATTCTTAGTATAATTTTTATTTTATTTTTTATACTAATTTATATAAGTATTTAATTAAATTTTTCATCTCACTTAATAATTACTATTTAATAGAGAAAGGAATATAGTTTTTATGAATATTGCAGTTACTCTTTTTAGCGAAAAAGAAAAAGAGATAAACAACTTTTTAAGTAAATTTTATAACACTTCTTTAGATATACCAAACAGTCTCAAATGGGAAAAAAAATACCAAAATCCTGTTGAAATTACAGAGATTATTGGTACTTTTGTAGATAATGAAGATGATTTTAATATTTCAATGTGGGTTTGCCTTGATAAAGATGTCTTCATAAAAGTTACTTCTAAAAATGCTAATGATATCATAAAATATATATATGAAAGATTTCCTTATTAAAACCAAACTAATATTAATTTAGTTTTTACTTTTAATGTTTAATTGCCAATTCTTTATCTTTAAAAATAAATGATTATCTAAAATATTATTTTTCCATTATAATTGTAACTGGGCCATCATTTAATAAGCTAACTTTCATGTCTGCACCAAATATTCCTTTTTGTACTTTTATATCATTTTTTTGACATTCTTTACAGAAATATTCATATAATGCTTCTGCTTTGTCAGGTTTAGCAGCCTGAACAAAAGAAGGTCTATTACCATTTGTACAATCTGCATATAATGTAAATTGTGATACAATCAACAACTCACCTTTTGCATCTTTTAGAGATAAATTCATTTTATCATTTTCATCTGTAAAAATTCTTAAATTGCATAATTTTTTTGCTAAGTATTTCGCTTTTTCCTCGTCATCTTCATGAGTAACTCCTATTAAAACCAAAAATCCTCTTCCAATATTTCCTACAACTTTATTTTCAACTTCTACTTTTGCATTTTGTACTCTTTGTATTACTAGTTTCATTTTTTCTTCATCCTTTTATTGCTTATTTTCTTCATTATTAACAGCTGATTCAACTTCAACTGTTTTTGATAAATTTTCGCAAGAATTTTCATTTTCTACTATTTCTACTTCACGTGCTTTTTCTTCATTTTGTCTTTCTCCACATTCTGGGCAAAATTTAGCATCTTTTTCTATTTCTTTATGACATTTAGGACATTGCTTTTTGTCTTTTAATTCTAAACATTCTTTTAATAAAGATTCTATTTGACCACTTAAAACATCAAGTTTTGTACATTGTTCTTCTAAATCTTCTTTTATTTTTATATCTTCTTCTCTTATATGTTTTTCATATACTTTTTTTCCAATTTCTTTATATAAATCATTTGCTTCTGCTTTTAATTCATTCATTTTCATTTTTAATTTTGCTTCTTTTGCAATTTTAGATGTTTTTTCTGCTGTAATTTTATATGTTTTACTTGCTTTTTCTCCTATTTTATCGAAAAAATCCATATTACCCTCATCCCTTCGTTATAAATTTTAAGGCTATTCATTGTTATTTTCATAATTATCTATAGTTTAATAATACACTTATAAACTTACAATTATATTATGTAAAAAATTATAATTATTATACAGTTATTCCATTTTTTTTGTTCTTGTCATTAAATTTTCGACTGCTTGTTTAGGATCTAAATTCTCATATAAAACTTTATAAACAGTTTCTACAATAGGCATTTCTATATTGTGCTTTTTAGATAGCTCATATGCTACTTCTATATTATCTATACTTTCAATTACCATTCCTGTTTCTTTTCTAGTTTCTTCAATTGATTTTCCTTGACCTATCATTAATCCAGCTCTTCTATTTCTGCTATGCTCACTAAGACATGTTACAATCAAATCTCCTAATCCACTTAATCCGTAAAAAGTTTCTTTATTACCACCTAAAGCTACTCCTAATTTTGTAAGCTCACATAAACCTCTTGTGATTAAAGCTGCAAATGTATTATCTCCAAGATTAATTCCAGCTGCTACTCCTGCACAAAATGCAATTATATTTTTTAATGCTCCTCCTAATTCTACACCTTTAACATCATCTGATGCATATATTCTCATTTTATTATTCATAAATGTATCTTGAATTAAATCTACAACTTCACTATCTTTTGATGCTACTACAAGTAATGTTGGAACTGCAACACAAACTTCTTCTGCATGGCTTGGTCCAGACAAAGCACCTACTCTTGCTGTAGGCAGTTCTTCTAATATAACTTCATCTAATGTTTTTAATGATTCTTTTTCAAATCCTTTAGAACATATTATTACTGGCTTATTTCCTACATATTTTTTATAATCTCTAAATATTTGTCTTGTGAATTTTGAAGGTGTAACATGTAATATAAAATCTACATCTTTTAATGTTTCTTCAAAATTAGTATAACATTTTACGTTTTCTGGAATTACTGCCATTGGCAAAAATTTACACTTTTTTTCTTCATTTATTATTTTTGCTTCTTCTTCTGAAAAAGACCATATTTTTATTTCATTTTTTAAACTTGCTAAATGTATAGCTAGTGCTACTCCCCAGCTTCCACTTCCTATAATTGCTATTTTTTTCATAAATTTCTATGATTAATTAATTCTAAATCATAGCACTCCTTTCCGTTATTTATTTTTTATCATTTGCAAAATCTATATTTATATATTTTTATAATATTTCCTATACGTTAAGTTTTTTAAAATAGCTTCGCAAATAATTATATTTTTAACTAATCTTATGATACTCTATCAACAAATTAAAAGTTGCTTTAGTACTATTTTTTAAAACTCAATTTATTTTCTGTACCATTTAAAATTCTCTTAATATTACTTCTATGATTAAATAAAACTAAAATAGCAAGTAATATGCTAAAAATAAAGTATCCACTACCTTCTGATATTATATAATTCTGATTTATAAATAATACTAAGACAGGGAATAAAACAGCTGCTCCGCATGATCCTAATGATACCATTTTTGTTAAAGCCATTAATACAAGTGCAAAAACTAAACAAATTAATCCAATTTGCCAATTTGCAATTATAATTACACCTAAAGAAGTTGCAACACCTTTCCCTCCTTTAAATCCAAAAAATATTGGATATGTATGTCCTACAACTACTGCAATACCTGCAATTTGCACTAATAGAGCTTTATCTGTAACTGAAAAAATATTTCCTATTAAAATTGCAATTCCAATAGCTATAACACCTTTTAAAATATCACATATTAAAGTTAAAATTGCGGCTTTTTTGCCAGCGCTACGAAGCATATTTGTACTTCCTGCATTTCCGCTTCCTTTCTGCCTAATATCAAATCCTGCTAACTTTTTGCTTAAAATAACAGAAAAATTAATACTTCCTATACAGTATGCAATTATTGCTATAATAATATAAAAACTCATAATACCATTTGTATGAATATTTAATAAAATTAATATTCATAGCTCTCCTTTCTTTTAAATTTTTTTAATTAAATTCTTTTTCACTTTTCTCTCTTATAATAATTCTTATTGGAGTCCCAATAAAACCAAATTCTTTTCTAAATTGATTTATTAAATATCTTTCATATGAAAAGTGAAATAGACTTTTATTATTTACAAATATTACAAAAGTAGGAGGCTTTGTAGTTCCTTGTGTTCCATAAAATATTTTTAGTCTTCTTCCTTTATCTGTTGGAGGTTGTACAAGTGCTATTGCCTCATTTATTACTTGATTTATAACAGATGTAGAAATTCTTTTACTATTTTCTTCTGCGACTTGGTTAATCATTGTAAACAATTTTTCTACTCTTTGTCCTGTTTTTGCTGATATAAATATCATTGGAGCATATGTTAAATAAGCTAATTTTGCATATACTTCTTTTTTATATTGCTCTAATGTACCTGTAGTTTTTTCTATTTCATCCCATTTATTTACAACAATTATTACTCCTTTACCTGCTTCATGTGCTTCTCCTGCTATTTTTGTATCTTGTTCTGTAACTCCGTCATTTGCATCTATAAGTAATAAGCAGACATCAGCTCTTTCTATTGCAAGCATTGTTCTTGTTATACTAAATTTTTCTATATTTTCTTTTATTTTGCTCTTTTTTCTTACTCCTGCTGTATCAATAAAAATATATTTACCATATTCATTTTCAAAATTTGAGTCTATTGCATCTCTTGTAGTTCCTGCAATATCACTTACAATTGTTCTATTTTCTCCTAGAATCTTGTTTATTAAAGAGGATTTTCCAACATTTGGTTTTCCTATAACTGCTACTCTAATAAAATTGTCTTCTTCTTCGTTTTCTTCTTTTGGAGGAAATTTTTCGAAAATAGCATCTAATACATCTCCTATGCCTATTGCATTTGTTGCTGAAATTGCATAAGGTTCTCCTAATCCTAAGTTATAAAATTCATATCTATCTAAATTGTCTTTTTCATAATTGTCTGCTTTATTGCATACAAGTACTATTGGTTTTTTAGCTTTTTTTAACATATATGCAATTTCTTTATCAACAGCTGTTACTCCTTGTTTTACATCTGTTAAGAAAACTATAACATCTGCCATTTGAACTGCTAAATTTGCTTGTTCTCGCATTTGTGATAATATTACATCTTCTGTTTCTAACTCTATACCTCCTGTATCTATAAGTGTAAATGTTCTTCCTCTCCAATTTGTTTCAGCATATACTCTATCTCTTGTTACACCCGGAGTATCTTCAACTATTGATATTCTTTTTCCTGCTAAATAATTGAAAAAGGTTGATTTTCCAACATTTGGTTTTCCTATTATTGCAACTATTGGTTTTGACATTGTTTTTTTCCTTTCCTAAATAAGATTTTTTAAATATAACTTTTTAATATTTCTAATTCTCCTATTATCTTGTACTCCCCTAAATTTGCTGGAATTATAAAGCTATCTGCTAAATTTAATTTATATTGTTTACCTTTATATATAATTTTTCCTTCTCCTTTTACTACATTTATTGCATAAAATGTTTTCGCATTAGAGGTATCTTTATATTCATTTGAAATTTTTATCTTCTGTGTAGTAAAGAATTGATTTTTTACTAATGTTTGTATTTTATCTTTATTTTCTAATGTTTTTGTTACTTCTGGTTTGTTTTTAACATTTATTACATCCATAGCTTTTTGTATATGTAATTTTCTAGGTTTACCGTCTTTGTCAACTCTTTTCCAATCATATACTCTATATGTTAAATCACTATTTTGCTGTATTTCACAAAGAAGTGTTCCACCTAAAATAGCATGTACTGTACCTGAAGGAATATATATAGAATGATATTTTTGTATTGGTATATATTTTAATTTCTGTTCGATCTTACCATTTTCTATTTCTTCTTCTGTTATTTCTCCTTCTATCCCACAAACAATTTTACTATTAGGCTCACAATCCATTATATACCATACTTCTGTTTTTCCTATATCATCTTCATTTTTATTAGCATATTCATCATCTGGATGAACTTGTACAGAAAGATTTGTTTTTGCATCTATAAATTTAATAAGTAATGGGAATTTTTCATAATTTTTACACCTACTTCCAAAAATCTGCTCTTTTATTTCTTTTTTTTCAAAAAGTTCTTGAAGGTTCATCCCTTTATATACACCATTTTTCACAATACTCTTTCCATTTTTATTTGCTGCTATTTCCCAACTTTCTGCTGTTTTTTCATATGGTGTATCTTTTTTAAATAAATCCTTTATCTTATTTCCTCCCCAAATGTAGTCTTTATAAACTGGTTTAAAAAATATTGGTTGCATTTAAAAAACACTCTCCTTACTACTTACTAAAATAGTCAATATATATATTCTACTTTTCTCACATTCTACCATTTAATATTGTTTTTTTCTACTATATTTATAATCTCTTTTACAATTTTTTCTATAAAATTAGGTGTAATTATTCCATATATTTTTTCTTTATATAAATTGTATTTTTTTATATTATATTCTCTCCACAAAAAAATCTCTTCTTTTGTTATATTTTCTATAGGAATTATTTCTGCTTTTTTTAATGTATTTATAGTTTCTAAAAACCATTGTTCTTTTATCTGACTATGTTCGTAAAGTTGTAGTTCATTTTTATAAAATCCATAAATGTCTTTTATATATTTATCTTTACTTATTTTTTCTTTTAAATATTTATCATAAAATTTATCTGCAATTACATCTGTTAGTACATGTACTAAATATCCTTTTAAATAATCTTCTGGGTATTTTTCTATATTTTTTTTATAAAATTCTATAATATTTTCTTCCCATTTATTTAAGTCTTTATCTCTTTTATGTGAATTCCACCTTTTTTCTTTTGAAGCAAATCCATATGCATTTACTGCATCTGGAAGTATACAACCTAAATAATATTGTTCTTCATTTTTTGTTTTATATTTTTTATTTACTTCATATCCTACTCTTAAATGTATTAAAATTTCTGGCATTTTTTACTCCTTTATGCTTCCATTTCTTTATTGTAATATTTATTCCTACAATATTTTTTTGCAAGTCCTCCACCACTTGTTTCTCTATAATGACTTTTTAAATCTTTTCCTGTTTCATACATTGTTTCTACTACCATATCAAATGGTATTGATTTTTTCTGTCCTAATAATAAAGATAAGTATGCAGCATCTACTGCTCTAGTTGCTGCTACTGCATTTCTTTCTATACATGGGATTTGTACATAGCCATATATTGGATCACAAGTTAATCCTAAATGATGTTCCATGGCTACTTCTGCAGAATTTTCTATTCTCTCTATGTCTAATCCTAGTAAAAAAGCTGTTGCAGCTGCTGCCATTGAGCAAGCTGTTCCTATTTCTGCTTGGCAACCACATTCTGCTCCACTAATTGAGGCATTTGTTTTTACAAGATTTCCTATCAGTCCTGCAACAGCAAGAGCTTGGATTATTTTTTCTTCACTATAGTTATGTTCTGTTTTCATGTAATATAGAACTGCTGGTAATACTCCAGATGCTCCACAAGTAGGAGCTGTTACTATTTCTCCTCCTGAGGCATTTTCTTCACTTACTGCATATGCATAACTACTTAATAGTCTGTTCCTTCTTATTTCTGGAGTTTCCTCATATGCTGTAAAATAAAATATGTCTCTTGCTTTTCTTTTTAATTTTAACCTTCCTGGAATTGTTCCTTTTTGCTTAAGTCCTCTTGCAATTGCATTTTCCATAGCTTCCCAAACTTCTTTTAAGTATTTTGTGATTTCCTTTTCTCCTTCTACTTCATATACGTATTGATATAATGATTTATTGTTTTCTTTACAATAAACTTTTATATCTTCAAATTTTGTATATTCATATATATCAGGAATTGAATTTTCTTTTTCTCCTTCAATTCTTATTGTTCCTCCACCTACAGAATATACTCTTATTTGGTCTATTTTTTTGTCATTTTTATATGCTATCATATCTAAAGTATTTGGATGTATTTCGCACTTTTCTTTTAAGTCAAATTTTATTATTGTTTCTATTGGTTTTAGTGTTTCTTTTATTATTTCATCAGTTAAATGCCCTTTTCCTGTTAAAGCAAGTGATCCATATAATATAATCTCAAATTTATCTGCTTTGGGATTTTTTTCTTTAAATAATATTGCAGCTCTTTTAGGTCCCATTGTATGCGAACTAGAAGGTCCATTTCCTATTTTATATAATTCTTTTAGTGTTTGCATATATAGTCGCCTCCTTTTTTTATTATATTTTGAAACTATAATATTTATTTAAGGTCTAGTAAGAAGCGTATAAAAATATTCAAATTAGTTACTCTTAACATCATATTAAAACAAAATTTATAAAAATATTAATATATTATACAAAATAGCTGTAAATAGTAACTCCGGTTATTACATCTTATAATATACTCTTTATTTTTGAAATTAAGTAATGGCTTCCTCCATTTATATTTGCATCTTCCACCATTCCTATTATTAATAAATCTCCTTCTTGTCTATTTATTGTAAAACAATCAAACCAACCTAATGTATTTCTTTGTGTATCATCTCTTGAAGTTTTTAACTCTGCTGTTCCTGTTTTTCCAGCAACTGTAATTCCTGAAACTTTTGCATCATTTGCTGTTCCCTCTGGATTTTCTACAACTTGTATTAATGCCTCTTTAATGACATTTGCTGCTTCACTTGTAAATGCATTTTCTTTTAATATTGTTGGTGTTTTGTCTTCTTTATAATCTATATATGGTTTTATCATATTTCCATTATTTACAAAAGCTGAATATATTGAAGCCATATGTATTGGATTTACTAATAAATTCCCTTGACCATATCCTGTATCTGCTAGTTTTATTTCTGATGATATATTTTCTTCGTTTGAATATTGAGATTTTGCAAGTTCTAATGGAAAATCTATTTTTTCGTTAAATCCTATTTTTTGTAAATTCTTTTCATACTCTTCTGCTCCTATTGCAAGTGTAGCTTGTGCAAAATATATATTATCAGAATGCATTATAGCATTTAACAAATTTTTAGCTCCTGTATATGCTGTAAGTGTTGTTACTTCGTAATTCCCCCAACTTTCGTCTTTTTTCCAACTTGTACCTGTATAACTAAATTCTTGATCCTTTTGGACTTTTCCAGTAGTAAGTGCTATTGCTCCTGTTACAGCCTTAAAAGTTGATCCTGGGCAATATCTTTGCAAAAATCTGTTATATAGTGGTCTTGATTCATCTTCACTTAACGCATTCCATTTTAAAGTAGTCATTCCTAATACAAAATCATTAGAATCATATGTAGGAGTACTAACTGCGGCTAAAAGTTCTCCTGTTTTTGGTTCCATTACTACAAAAAATCCTTTATCATTTTGTAGTTCATTGTATAGTTTTTGTTGTATTTCACTATCTATTGTTAATTTTATATCTGTTCCATTTTTTAAATCTTGTTTTGCTAGTTGTTTTAATTTATTTCCTTCCTCATCTTCTATGTATATCTCTGAACCGTCTGTTCCCCTTAATGTTTCTTCATATGCCTGTTCTAATCCTGTTTTTCCAATAATGCTACTTGCTGTATATCCTTGTCCTTGCTTTGCTTCTAATTCTTCTGCACTTATTGCTTGAACATATCCTATTAAATGTCCTGCTTCTTTTCCCAGTGAATATACTCTTCCTTCTGTATCAGTTATTTTTATTCCTGGTATTTGCAATAATTTTTCTTTTAGCTCTGTATTTGTTTTTGATACTTTTTTTATAGGCACAAATGTATCTTCTTTTACATATGAAGCACTTAGGGCTGAATTTATACCTTCTGTTGTTACTTCTAGTAAATCTGCTATTTGTTTAATATTTTCTTCTTTGTTTTCACCTAATTTTCCAGGCACTATTCCTACTGATGAAACACTTCCATCTTCTGCAAGGGCTTTTCCGTTTCTGTCTAGAATTTTTCCTCTTGAAGCTTTTAATGTTTGTATTCTTACTTTATCTGTATCTCTGAGTTCTGGAAATATCATACTTGACGACCACTGTATTTTATATTCATTTTTGTCTTTTATTACATTTGCTGTATTTTCAAAATCAATTCTTCCTGCTTCTGTATCCATTTGTTCTTTATAACTTATTTTTATTATTCCATTTTCTTTTTCTACATTTTGTATTTCTACTTTTATGTTTGTTGCTTCTATTCCTTCATATATATTTTTGTTTCTATTTATAAAGTCTTCTTCTGATATTTTTTCTTTACTTTCTTGTGTTATGTTTTCATATAGATTTTCGTATTCTTTGTTGTTTATTTTTTCTATATATGATAAAAATGTATTTTTTGCATTTTCTTGTTCTTTTTTGTTTAAAATTATATATCCTCCAATTGCTAATGCTATTAGAATTACTATTGTTGATATTATTATAATTATTTTTTTTGTACTCATTTTTTCTCACTTTCCTTTCCTTATGTACGTATTTAGTTGAAAAGATTTATTTAATTATTTTCGACCTTTTCTCTTTTTTTTCATATTGTATCACTTGATTTGTTTTTTTTCAATATTTGTTTTTTCTTTTTTTAAAGTATAGTTACTAGTTAATAGTTTTTTACTTCTTATTCCTCAAAAGTATTGTTATATTAATATTTTGCAGTCAAGACCTAGATTGTTAAACCCCAGCTATGTTTTGCCAAATAATATTAATATATCAATACTTTTGTTATTGTATAGGAAACAATATGAAACTTTAAGTTACGCAACTCAAAGTGAAAATAAATTGCCAAATATACAAAAAGCATATATAA
>CALXAU010000046.1 GCA_944386355.1 uncultured Clostridia bacterium | reverse complement strand
CTAAATTGTTGCTAGGAGGAAACCCTTGCTATTACTACATTTTAATTTTTCGTCATAAGAGAATAAAATTGTAATAATTAACGCTATTAATGTTATTCCTTTTGCTCTTTTTAATCTTTTGATTTTGCTTATTTCCTTTAATGTTTTTTCATTTTTTAGTTCTAGTTGTTGTATTTGTTGTAAATTTTTTCTTTGGTTTTCTAATTCCTTTTTTATCATTCTGTTTTCCTTCCTTTCTTTTCTATCTGATTTTACTTCATTTGATTTTTAGTATTTTTTGATTTTTATATTATACTTTTGCACTTTTAAAAATTCTTTTATTGTCGTTATTAATAAAATAATAAATTTTTATTTTTTATTTGTTTTAATTATGTTATAAGTATATTAATAACTTATATAATTTAATCAATTATTTACTAAAAACTATGAATTGTAATAATCAGATTTTTTTTATTTTTCCCTTTTAAAGTTCTTTTTATTCTTTTGTTTATGTTTAATAGTATATTCTATTGTTTTCTTTTTGTAAATATATTTTTTTAATGTAATATTTTTTTAATATTTCTGTAATATTTTCGTAATATTTGTTACTAATTTTCAATGCTGGGAACAAAAGCGACATGATTAAATTCTTTAACTTATTAGCTTAGTTACATGTCGCGTCTTTGTTCGCGCGCCAATTTTACGCAAGTAAAATTGTGTGCATTGATTTCTGTTATATGAAAATCTTCAATTTTTCCTATAACAGAACACAAATAAATGCCAAGACTTAAAATCTTGACATTTAAATATATTTATTAATTTGCAACACTTACTGGTAAATATTTTACTCCCCATTTAAGTGCTTCTGCATGTGAACTTACAAATATATCTATTCTATTTCCTTTTATAGCTCCACCTCTATCTTCTACTGTATAAACTTTACCATTTATATTTAATTTTGTTCCGAATGCAAATTTACTAGATGCTGCAACAGTTCTTCCTGCTGTTGCTTTTGTTCCTGCCGCTGTATATCCAGATGCATATTTACCACAACATTTTGAACAAGGGCAATATGCTGTTACTTTATAAATTTGACTTCCTGATGAGTTTGAATTATTGTTTGTTTGTGCTGTTGCTGTACTCGTTCTTGCTGTAGTACTACTTCTGCTTGTTGTCTTTACTACTTTGTTTACTTGAACTATTTTATTTACTGGTTCTTGTATTACTTTTTCCTCTAATACTGTTCTTTCTAATTCTACTTCATTTTGATATTTTATTTTATAAGTAATTTCTTTTATTCCGTCTTTTCCTTCTTGTATAACTTTGTTTGTTGTTTCTTGATCTGTATTAGTAGTGTTTTTTGTAATTGTTTCAAATGGTATATTTACTTGCTCTACTACAATTTTCTCTGTAATAGGTGCATAATTTTTTAATAAATCATCTAAAGATGTTTGTACACCTTCTTCTGATATTTTTGCAATTTGAACTTCATTATATGATTTATCTGTTATTTTAATGCTTGTACCTTCTACAATTTCTTCATCTAAATTTGGTGTAACTTTTTCATCTTCTTTTAAAATAATATTATTATCTTCAAGTATATCTTTTACTTTAGTTTTTGATGTTAAAATTGTCATTTCGTATCCATTTCTTAAAGTTATTTTTACATCTATTAAATTTGTATTTACTGCCATAACTCCTATTCCTGATAGAAAAAGTAATATAAGGCTTATACATATAATTTTTATCAAAGATATAGAAGCAGTTTGTTCTTTTTTCATATAATTTATATTCCTCCTTTGACAATGAACTCATTATACTATTAGTTTTTATTTTTGTCAAATTTTCAGTTTTGCTTATATTCTAAGGTTTTTTCCTTATACTATTATTATATGTCCTTATTTTTCAATTAGTACAAACTTTTTTAAAATTTTTTTAATTTCTTAAACAAAATCTAAAAGTTCTTTAATATGTCCAAACGAAGAACAAATTGGAAAGCCTTAATATTTGTACTAATTTTATATTTTCTCTTTGGCTTTTAAGTAAATTTGTTCTGCGCCAAATTTATGAAATAAATTTGTGTGCAATTTATTTTATATATTAGGAAAGTCCTATTGACTTTCCTAATATATAAAATAATATAATTCTCACAATACTTTTGGGAATAAAACACTTAAAACTATATAAATATATCATTTGCTATCTTTATAATTTCACATCTGCCATTTTGAACAATATAATTAATCAAAATCATTAAGTAGTAACATATTTTTTATAATAAATTCACATTATAATTGTATAATTAATTATAATATGATATTATTTATATAAAAGAAAATTAGCTTTGATATATTAAGAGATTTTATCATAATAAATTTTAAATACAATTTTAACAAATAAAAAAATCAATTAATTAAAGTATACTTAAAATTTAGCAATTTTCTATAAAATTGAATAGGAGGTTTATATATGGGATTTATAATTCTAGGAATTGTAATTTTTATTGTAATTGTTTTTATTTTAATTTATAATGGGCTGGTTGAACAGAAATTGAAAGTAGATAATGCTTGGAGTCAAATCGACGTACAATTACAAAGAAGATTTGATTTAATTCCAAATTTTGTTGAAACAGTAAAAGGTTATATGGCACATGAGTCAGAAACTTTTAAAAAAATATCTGAACTTCGCTCTTCATGGGCAAATGCTTCCACAGTATCAGAAAAAGCTGAACTAGATGGGCAATTATCTTCTACTTTAAAAACTATTATGGCTGTTTCTGAAAATTATCCAGATTTAAAAGCCAACCAAAATTTTTCTGAATTATCAGAGGAATTAAGAAATACTGAGAATAAAATTTCTTTCTCTAGACAATTTTATAATGACACTGTTACTATATATAATACTAAATTACAGGTATTTCCTTCTAACATAATTGCAAATATGTTTCATTTTACTGCTCGTGATTTATTTGAAGTTGAAGGTAACGAAGTTAGAAAAAATGTCAAAGTAGATTTCGGAAATAATCGGAAATAAAGACTAATAATTTAATTAAAGATTGCTGTTATAGAAAATCTTTGATTCTTTCTATAACAGCATAAAAGCGACATGATTAAAATTCTTTAACCTTTTAAATTAATTATATGTCGCGTCTATGTTTACGTTCCAATTTTATGCAAGCAAAATTGTATACAATCTGTTTCTAATAGTAGATATGCTTTAAATAATATAAAATTCAAGTAACTATAAAAGGATGATAAAATGTTTGAAGAAATTAAAAAAAATAAATTAAAATCTAATGTTATAATATTTTTATTTATAGTTATTATAACGCTAATTATTTATTATATATGCAATGCTTTTGATTTAGGATATTTTTCTATAATAATAGCTCTTTTGTTTTCTAGTATTTCTGCATTTAGTTCATATTATTATAGTGATAAAATAATTCTATCTCTAAATAAAGCAAGACCCGCTACAAAAGAAGAAAATTTAAAACTAGTTAATATTTTAGATTCTTTAGTAATTTCTTCTGGATTAGAATATAAACCTAAACTTTATATTATTGAAGATGCTCAAGCAAATGCATTTGCAACTGGAAGAAATCCTCAAAATGCTGTTATATGTGTTACTACTGGTCTTTTAGACAAACTCGAATATTATGAACTAGAAGGAGTTCTTGCACACGAAATGGCACATATAAAAAATTATGATATTCGACTTTCTGCTATTGTTACTGTAATGGTTGGATTTGTTATTATGCTTTCAGATTTATTTTCTAGATGGTTTATGTTTGGGCATATAGATGATAGTGATAGTGATAATAAAGGGAATGCTATTTTAATGTTGTTAGGTTTGTTATTTCTTATTCTATCTCCTATTTTTGGTAAATTAATGCAACTAGCCATTTCTAGAAAGAGAGAATATTTAGCAGATGCTACTGCTGTGGAGTTTACTCGTAATCCAGAGGGATTAATTTCTGCCTTAGAGAAATTAGAAAATGATCCTAATGAATTAAAAGAAATTAACTCTTCTACTGCACATATGTTTATTGTTAATCCTTTTAGAAAGAACTTAAATAAAAAAAGAAGAAGTACTACTAATTTATGGTCTACTCATCCTAGTACTTCTGATAGAATCAAGGCTTTAAGAAATTTGAAATAATTTTTAATCAAATTTCTTTTTATGTGTCGAAGCCACTTTTCTTATTGTATAGGAAAAATCGACTTTTATCTTGACTTTATACAAGATTTTTCCGTATACAACAAGGTTAATTTACCTTAATACGCACAATAATTGCAAAGCAATTTTGTGCATGTGGACGTCGAAATCTTTGCTTTCGCTAACGTCCAATTTTCTTATATCTCAAATATCTTAAGAGCATTTTCGTATGTCATTTTAGCAACCTTTTCTAAACCTATTCCTTTTACTTCTGCTATTTTTTTAGCTATATATTTTACATTTCTTGGGTCATTTCTTTTTCCTCTAAATGGTTCAGGAGATAAATAAGGACTATCTGTTTCAATTAAAATTTTATTATTTGGAACCATTTGTATTATTTCTTCTGCATTCTTAGAATTTTTAAATGTTATTGGACCTGCAAAAGAAATATAGAAATCTAATTTTAGAGCTTCTTTTACCAATTCACGGTTTAATGGACAACAATGAAAAATCCCTTTTTTTACTACTTTATTGTTTTTTAATATTTCTATTGTATCCATAACCGCTTCTCTAGTATGAATTACTATAGGATAATTGTACTTATTAGCTAGTTCTATTTGTTTTATAAATAAAGTTTTTTGAATATCCTTATTCTCTTTATTCCAATAATAGTCTAAACCAATTTCTCCTATTGCTACTATTTTTTTATTATTTAAATTCAAAAAATTTTCTATTATTTCTAATTCTTTCCACAATTCATCTTCTTTTTGTGGAATATCATTTGGTGAAATTCCAACAGTTGCATAGATAAAATCATATTTATTAGCTAATTCTATGCTTTTTCTTGAACTTTCTACATTATATCCAACGGTTGTCCACTTTGTTATAGATTCTTTTTTTATTTCATTAATTATACTCTCTCTATCGTCATTAAATTTTTCATCTGTTAAATGTGAATGACTATCAAAAAATTCCATTTTTACTCACATTCCTCTCTTAATTTAAAATTAGACATTTTAAACTACTAATATAATAGCTTTGTTTGCATAGCAAATTTGGGAATAACTTCATGTACATTTTTTCTAGTTATCTGAAACTTAATCTTATTGTGCACTACTATTTATTATTTGGTAAATTAAGCCTTTGACAGTTACTAGTTGATCAATGCTATTAACTAGATGATAGTTAATGAAAATTAAAAAAATAAATAGTAAGCTTTCACATCAATACCACAACATTTGCTATTGCATATTCTCTGCAATGAGATAAACTAATATCAATGCTTTTTATTTCTTTAAATTCAAAATCATTTATTCTTATATATGGTCTACCATTTGAATCATTAAATACTTCTATCTGGTTAAAAGATATATCAAATTTATTATCTAATAATTGAGAAATTGCTTTAAAAGTAGCTTCTTTAGCTGCAAATCTTGCTGCATAATGTTGAAACTTCTGCTTTTTTTTACTTTCACAAAATTCTATTTCTTGCTTTGTATATATTCTATTTTTAAAATGTTCACCTAATTCTTCTATACTTTGTTTAATTCTACTTATTTCTATAATATCTGTACCACATTTTATTTGCATCTTTTATTTATTCCTTTCTTACATTTACCATTCTATTTGGAGAATAATAATTGTGTTCATTGTGTTTTATATATAAAAGTGTG
This sequence comes from uncultured Clostridia bacterium, assembly GCA_944386355.1. Lineage (GTDB taxonomy): Bacteria > Bacillota > Clostridia > TANB77 > CAG-508 > CAG-269. Next base: position 5,666 of record CALXAU010000046.1, on the reverse strand, counting down.
TATGATTTTTTAAAAAGAAAATATATAATAATTTTAAGTAAATACCACTTAAAGTTTAATATTAAAATTCATTTTTTTCTGGCTTTTCAAAGGCACACATAGTTATGAAGTAATTTCTTTCAAATTATTTCCTAATATATAAAACAAATTTATTAACAATATAAAGATTATTATAATTATTAAAGTTATTATTATTTTTCTATTTCTTTTTAAATAAACTTCCTTATAGGCGATATCATATTGATTCTTTACTTCAGCATAGAGAATATCTAATCCTAAAACCTTTTGTATTTTTGCATGATATACAAATCCAGCTTCATCTTGAGATATATCTTGTATCCATATTTTTTTTGTAAATTCCAAAAATTCTTTTCTTACTTTTTTATTTTTTGATAAACCTTTAAATTCTTCTCTTATTTTTTTCAAATATATTTTTTTATATAAACATAAAATATATGTATAAAAATACTCTCTTTCAAACTTTTCAGGTATTGTTGTATAATTGCTCATATCAGCTTGAGATGAAAGTAACATTATTCCTTGTTTTGTCATACCTATCTTACAATATTTCCATTTTGAAAATACTTCTAAACTATCTTCTTCTATATTCAAATTACTGTCTGCTGGTAATATATTTGCATATTTTACAAATGAATGCATTATACTAGAAAAAGATTTTTCTTGATTCCAATCTTCACTACTTATGCATAAATATGAATATGTTAAAAAGTTTTCTGTATCTTCATTTATTCTCATAGCTTCTATTTTCGATCCTGTTATATTTCTAATCCACTCTGAAAAAGTTTGAATATCTGAAAATTTACTTGTTTGTAATCTTATATTATCATATTTCATAAGTTTTCCATATTCTTGATTACTACTTCTAAATTTGTAATTAAAATTTAAAACATCTCTAAAATCCTGCACATCTTCTATATTTGTTTTCATACATAAAAAACATATTCCATTTGAAAAACATATAATTTCTACTTTCTGAATATTAAAAAATATTCCATCCTTTTCACCTGTTTTTCCTTGTACATCTTTTGGTAAATCATACTCAAATATAGTGCAAGGATAATTACTTAAAATTGCTGCTCTTGTTTCTACTGGTAATTCTTGCATTTTTTTCTTTTTAGCATAAGAAAAACTAAAACTAGAAAATAAAAATTCTCTAATTTTAGGTGAAAAATATTCGTATAATTTTAAATCTTTCTCTTTTTCGAATATTTTTAAGTTACATTTTTTATCTTTTACTAGCTTTAATATATATTTTTTATATTTATTTTCCTTTACTAAAAAGGGATATATAAAATATGTATATTGATATTTTGTCTTAAGTTCCATTTTTACCACCTTTATTGCATGTTATAATAATTCATATTTAAATCTTGACCTAAGTGCCACCTTCCTATAAAGTCTATATAAAAATAGCTATCAAGATTATATGTTGGTTCACATACTACATTTCCTTTACTATCTATACTTCCCCATTTTCCGTCTTTTTTTACTGCTACATACCCAAATATGTTTTGCTCTACTGCATCATCATATTGATAATCTACTACAATATTTTCATTTTTATCTACTAAACCATATTTTCCGTCTTTTTTTCTTAAAAACAACGTGTTAGAGGTCAATATTTCCGTGTCTTTTTTCTCTTCAAATCTAAAGTTATAATATCTTATATCATCTCCAACTCTTACTTTTAAATATCCTTTTTCTACATCTATATTAAGAAATATACCTTGCAATTTTTTTTCTAGATTATAATTTAAAAAATCTGCTGTATTATCTTCTTTTTCTGCTATATATATATCTGCTTTTTCACTATAAGTTATACCTATATAATTAAACTCTAATTTTTCTTCATTATTCCAATTTATAATTCCGTAATTTTCTCCTTTTTTAGCTATAAAAGTTCCTAAAGATGTTTGTTTTAAATTATCATATATAGGTTCTATAACAACCTCTCCTGTTATCTTCATTACTCCATATTTATTATCTTCTTTATATATAATGCTACTATTTTCTTCAGTTTCTTTACATATTTGTATAATATTATCAAAACCTGTTGTTAAGATATCTTGTCCGTCTTTTCCTACTAACTTTTCTTTTTCGTCTTGTGTTACTACATATAAATTATTCCCATATACTTTTTGTATCTTATCAAAATTCGTTTCTAATATTTTAGTATTAGTATAATCTACAATTCCTTGTTTATCTTCATTAGATGTAACTATAAATCCTGATTTGCTGTCTTCTCCAAGGTTTGTTATTTCCTTATATTCTGCTGGAATTATTATCTCTCCTTTATTATCTGCTATTCCTACTTTTTGTTCTTTTTCTATTAATAATATATTTTTTATTCCTTGAACTGATGTAATTTTATCATATTCCGGTGCTAATATTTCTTTTCCCTCAAAATCAATTAATCCATATTTACCGTCTTTTTGGAATCTTAGCACTTCTTCATACCACATATTTTGACTATTATCTTGATTTGTTATTGGTTCAACTTTTTCAATATTTGTCCATATTTCTTCATTTTTACTATTTAATGCTTTTGTCTTATAGTCTCCTGTTTCATAATTTACATCATATGTACATATAAATACATCAATTTTATTATTTGGTATTACTATCATTTCCCTATATGCAGGATCAATTACTGTATTTCCACTTGAGTCTATTACTCCCCATTTATTATCTTTAAATACTGCAAAATAATTTTTACTTGTTAGCTTTCCTGTATCTTTTCCTTTTTCTAAAACTCCTTTTATAACATATATAAACATTATAATTACCGCTATAGCAATAATTACAGCAAAAACTTTTTTCATATTTAGTTTTGGTTCAGTGTCGTACCTTTTTCCCTTGCTCACTTTATTTCCTCCTAAAAAAATTTTTGTCCCTCAATTTTATTATATTTTCTACTATTTTATACTATAAATGCAAAAATAGCAATATTTTATTTTAGATATAATTTTATTGCGTTACAGGATAATATAGATAAAAAGAATATACCTTTTTTATAGATATATTCTTTTTTTCTTGTAACTTTCAGTTAATAAATCTTATATTAAATTAATTAAATTTTAAAATAATAGAAATATTAATTTTTTCTTTTGATTTTTACAATTCTATAAACAACAGCCATTAATATAACTACACTAACTAGAATAATAGTATAATATTGTTTATTTAAACCTGTAGATATTGTAATTATAAATTCTACTTTATCTTGATTATCCTCATAATTTAATTCTTCATAATTTGGTTTATTATTTGTATTTAAAATTTTTACTATATTTTCAAATGTACCTATATTTTCGCCATTTCCAACCCATTGTAAAACGATTTCATATTCCTTGCTTTCTCCTGGGTTTATTTCCTCTGTTTCTAATTTTGCTACATTATTTTCTAATACCCAATTTTTATTGCTATCTTGATTAAATTTTAAATTGCTTGGAATATTTATTCCTAAAATAGCACTTCCTGATATTTCACTATCATTTGTTACTATAATTTTATATCTTATATCAACTGTTGTGTTTGATACATTTTTTCTATGTATTTCTAACTTTTCTAATTTTCCATTATTTATTTTTTTATTTTTTCCATTTACACTAATTTCACTTATCATTTCTTCTACTTTTATATTAAAAGATAATTTATCATAATAGAAGTTAACAAATATTTCATTACTATATGTACCGTCTAAATTCTCTGTTAAATCCAGAATTCCTTTAGAGTTTTCTGGTATTTGTGAAATTTTATAATATTCTATATCTTTTGGTGCAATATTATATTCTTCTGAAAATTTTCCAATATATTCTGTTTTATCTGCTATTTCTTCTTTTGTTACTTTATCAAAATATCTTGATATTACTTTAACTTCTACTGGAGCATATTTTGCAATTAATTTTGTATCTTTAGTTGGTGTAAATTCTTCACCAGCATTTCCTATTTTAGTATCATTTTCGTACCAACCTTCAAATGTATACCCTTTTCTTTCTACATTTGGTAATATAATATTTCCATTTTCATAATTTGCTGTTAATATTGATGTTACTCCATTTTGTGCACCGTATGTATAAACTTTTTCTTCTAAAATTCCATAGAATGGGTCTGATTTTGTCCAATTTGTGAATATTTTTTCACTATACATATTACTTATTTTTATATTTTCTATTTGTGTATCAAAACTTACAGTATAACCTTTTGGTTCTATTGGATTTTCTATATTTAAAGTAGAATTATATCCTTGTGTGAATGATTGTTCTTCTGCTTTTCCGTTCCAAACTCCTCCATTTGGATTAATTATTAATGTACTTTCATTTTTGCTTGCTGTAGCTGTTACTTCTACATTTCCTGCTGGCATTGTAAATGTATTTTCTTTATTTGTATTTGCTTTATCTCCTGTCCAACCTTTCCATGTATATCCTTCTGAGACTTCTGCATTTATTGTTACTTGTTGTTCATAATAGTATTCTCCTGCTCCTGTTGTATTTTTTATTCCTTCTTCTTTGTTTACTATTACTTGATATTTATTTCTTGTGTAATAATAATTTACTTCTGCTTTTCCGTCTGCTGTTATTTGTATTTCTTGTGTTTGTGGACTTGTAAATCCTTCATATTGTTTTACTCCTGGTGTTACAAAAGTATCTGTTTCACCTTGCTTATTCTCTGTTTCTTCTAATGTGTATGTTTTTCCGTCAAGATTCATTTTATAGTGATTTACTATGTATGGTGTATTTCCTTCTGCTATCCACATCGCTGTTAAAGTTTTATTTTGTGTTGGTGTATATTCTCCTCCTGCATCTCCTACCTTTTTGTCTTTATCATACCAACCAATGAATGTATATCCTTTTCTTTCTACTTCTGGCAATGTTATACTATTATTTGTATAATTTGCTGTTAATGTTGATGTTACTCCATTTTCTGCTCCATATGTGTATATCTTATTTTGAATAATACCATAAAATGGATCTGATTTTGTCCAACCAGTGAAAGTTTTGTTACTTTCTTTATCTGGTACTTTTATACTTTCTACTGTTGTATCAAATTTTATTGTATATCCTTTTGGTGGCAATGGATCTGCTATTTCTTTTGTTGTATTGTAACTTCCAGTAAATGTTTGCTCCTCTGTTTTTCCTTCCCATGTTCCTCCATTTGGATTAATTATTAATGTACTTTCATTTTTACTTGCTGTAGCTGTTACTTCTACATTTTCTGCTGGCATTGTAAATGTATTTTCTTTATTTGTATTTGCTTTATCTCCTGTCCACCCCTCAAATGTATATCCTGTTTCCATTTCTGCATTTATTGTTACTTGTTGTTCATAATAGTATTCTCCTGCTCCTGTTGTATTTTTTATTCCTTCTTCTTTGTTTACTATTACTTGATATTTATTTCTTGTGTAATAATAATTTACTTCTGCTTTTCCGTCTGCTGTTATTTGTATTTCTTGTGTTTGTGGACTTGTAAATCCTTCATATTGTTTTACTTCTGGTGTTACTTTTTCATCTGCTTTTCCTGTTTTATTTTCTGTTTCTACTAATGTATATCCATTTCCGTCAACATTCATTTTATGATGTTTTACTGTATATGGTATATCTCCTTTTGCTTCCCATTTTGCTATTAATGTTTTATCTTGTGTTGGT
>CALXAU010000045.1 GCA_944386355.1 uncultured Clostridia bacterium | reverse complement strand
TATCAATAAAGCTCGTATACCACATATATCAATGTGTTACGAGCTTTTTATATTCTCTAACTGTTAAAAACAGGATTGTATATTAGTTACTAAAATTTGTAAAGAGAAAATCTAAAAAATTATTGACATATTGCAAATATCAATGTATAATATATGGGCATGAATAAAGCGATGAAACCAAATGTGGCTACATTCCTATAAAGGAAATGGAGGGAACTTTGGCGGAGTATGTCATGGCAAAGACCAGGCGGTAAGTTAAGTTAGTTATAAAAATAACTATACTTGTGCATTTATATGCATACATTTAAGCACTTATCCCAAAAATATCATGCAATTTTGGGTTTTTATAAAAGGTAACTTCGAAACACCAGAGTGCGTTTTAACTTGCCAACTAGTAATTTAAAATAAAAAAAGGAGGGAAATTACAATGGCAAATACAACAACTACAGCTGTAGTAGGTAGCAAATTAATGAGAATTAAACTAAAAGCTTATGACCATGTAATTTTAGAACAGTCTGCTAAAATAATAGTAGAAACAGCTAAAAAAACAGGAGCAAAGGTTTCAGGACCAATTCCATTACCTACACAAAAAGAAGTTGTAACAATTTTGCGTTCTCCACACAAATACAAAGATTCTAGAGAACAATTTGAAATGAGAACACATAAAAGAGTTATAGACATTCTTTATCCAACACAAAAAACTGTAGATAGTTTAATGAAGTTAGAACTACCAGCTGGTGTAGATATAGAAATAAAATTATAGTAATTAGATACTAAAAATTACAATTTAATTCACTAAAATTAAATTAATATTAGTTTATTTAATAAATATATTTGAAAAGAAAAATAAAATTATTTTATAAAAGCAAATAAAGCAATTACATTGTTAATAAATGTTAATAAAATATAAAACTAAGCTGACAATAAAACAGATAATATAAGGTATTTAGTCAGCCAATAGTTAGGAGGATTAAAATGATAAAAAAAGGATTAATAGGAAGAAAAGTTGGAATGACACAAATTTTCGATGAAAAAGGAAACGTAATTCCTGTAACTGTAATAGAAGCAGGTCCTTGTATAGTAGCACAAGTTAAAACAATAGAAACAGACGGATATAATGCTATCCAATTAGGTTTTGGAGATGTTAAAGAAAAACATATTAACAAACCAGAAAGAGGACATTTTGCAAAAGCAAATCTTGCATACAAAAAACATTTAAGAGAATTTAGAATAGAAGATATTCAAAGTGTTAAAGTTGGAGATGAAATAAAGGCAGATATTTTCCAAGAAGGCGAAAAAATAGATGTTCAAGGTATCTCTAAAGGAAAAGGTTTCCAAGGTGTTATAAAACGTCATGGACAACACAGAGGACCTATGGGACATGGTTCTATGTATCATAGAAGACCAGGTTCAATGGGATCTACATCAACACCAGGTAGAGTATTTAAAGGTAAAAAATTACCTGGACATATGGGAAAAGTTACTGTAACAGTACAAAACTTAGATGTAGTAAGAGTAGATATGGATAAAAATGTAATATTAGTAAAAGGTAGTGTACCAGGAAACAAAGGTGCTATACTAAAAATAAAATCAGCTATTAAGGCTAGTAAATAGAAGGAAGGAGGAAAAACGAAATGCCAAAAATAGATGTATACGATATGAAAGGTAAAAAAGTAAGTGATATTGAATTATCAGAAAAAGTATTTGGAATAGAACCAAACGAAGGTGTTGTACATACAGTACTTGTAAACTATTTAGCAAATCAAAGACAAGGAACTCAGAGTACAAAAACTAGAGCAGAAGTTCGTGGTGGTGGTAAAAAACCATGGAGACAAAAAGGAACAGGAAGAGCAAGACAAGGATCAATAAGAGCTCCACAATGGATAAAAGGTGGTATAGCTTTAGGTCCAAAACCACGTAATTATAGATATACAGTGAATAAGAAAGAAAAAAGACTTGCTATTAGATCTGTATTAAGCTCTAAAGTATTAGAAAATGATTTAATAGTATTAGATAAATTAGAACTAGAAGAAATAAAAACTAAAAATATGGTAAAAGTTTTATCAGATTTAAAAGTTGAAGGAAAAACATTAGTAATACTTCCTGAAAAAAATGAAAATGTACAATATTCAGCAAGAAATATAGAAGGTACAAAAACAATATTAATTAATAATATTAATATATTTGATTTATTAAATTATACAAAATTAATCTTACCTTTAGATACAGTTAAAAAATTAGAGGAGGTGTATGCATAATGACACCAGAAGAAATTATAATTAAACCAATTATTACAGAAAAAAGTAATGATATGTTACAAGAAGGAAAGTATACTTTTAAAGTTAATAAAAAAGCTACAAAAGTTCAAATAGCAGATGCTGTTGAAAAACTTTTTGAAGTAAAAGTTTTAAAAGTTAATACAATGACTGTAAAAGGAAAAGAAAAAAGAGTTGGACGTAGTATTGGAAGAACTTCAGATTGGAAAAAAGCAATAGTAACAATTGATACAAATCCAGAACAAAAAACTTATTTAACTAAAGGCGGAAAAACAGCTAAGACTGCTAAAAAATTCAAAGATTCAATTGATGAATTTATGGGGGCGTAGTAATCTAAGCAAATCATTTTATCTAGAAAAAACTAGGAAAATAAATAATATCTGCAAATGGAGCAGGAAAAAATCCATAAAAAGAAAGGAAGAGAAAAATGGCAATGAAACATTTTAAACCATATACACCATCAAGAAGAAACATGACAGTTTCAGATTTTTCAGAAATAACAAAGAAAACACCTGAAAAAACATTACTTGCAAAAAAGAAAAAAAATGCAGGAAGAAACTCTTATGGTAGAATAACAGTAAGACATCAAGGTGGTGGAAACAGACAAAAATATAGAATAATAGATTTTAAAAGACAAAAAGACGATATGCAAGCAACAGTTATTGGTATAGAATATGATCCAAACAGAAGTGCAAATATAGCTTTAATCCAATATGAAGACGGGGAAAAAAGATATATAATTGCACCACAAGGAATAACAGACGGAGACAAAGTTATATCAGGAGATAAAGTTGATGTAAAACCAGGAAATTGTATGCCAATTAATAATATACCAGTAGGTACATTAATTCATAATATAGAATTAAATCCAGGGCAAGGAGCAAAATTAGTAAGAACAGCAGGACAAAGTGCACAATTAATGGCAAAAGAAGGAAAATATGCACATGTTAGACTTCCTTCTGGAGAAATGAGACTAATTTTAGCAAGATGTAGAGCAACAATAGGAGTTATTGGAAATGCAGATCATGAAAATGTTAAAATAGGAAAAGCGGGAAGAAAAAGACATATGGGTGTAAGACCAACAGTTAGAGGATCTGTAATGAACCCAGTAGATCACCCACACGGTGGTGGAGAAGGTAGAGCACCAATTGGACACGCAGGACCATTAACACCATGGGGTAAACCAGCATTAGGATACAAGACAAGAAATAAAAAGAAACAATCTAACAAATTTATAGTAAAAAGAAGAAAATAAATAATTTACAAAAATAATCAAAGTAAATTTGAAATTTAAAAGTGAAATATTGATATTTTCTTGAAAGGAGGAAAAGAAATACATGTCAAGATCAAGCAAGAAAAAACCTTACGTACAACCTAAATTATTAGCTAGAATAGAAGCAATGAATGAAACTGGAAAAAAAGAAGTTTTAAAAACATGGTCTAGAGCATCAACAATATATCCACAAATGGTAAGCCATACAATAGCTGTACATGACGGAAGAAAACATGTACCAATATACATATCAGAAGAAATGATAGGACATAAATTAGGAGAATTTGCTCCTACAAGAACATTTAAAGGTCATGCAGGAGAAAAAACAACTAAAGTAAAAAAATAATGCTAGCTAAAAATGCAAGCCCAAAATAGAGTGAAAACACTTACAATAAAAGGAGGGAAAAAAGTGGAAGAGACAGTAACAAAACAAGCAAAAGCAACATTAAAATATTCAAGAATATCTGCAAGAAAAGTAAAGATCGTAATAGACTTAATAAGAGGAAAAGATGTAGATGAAGCTCTAGCAATTATAAAATTCACACCAAAAGCAGCTTCTGAAATAGTAGAAAAATTATTAAAATCAGCAATCGCAAATGCTGAAAATAATCATGATATGAGAAGAGAAAGTTTGTATATATCAGAAATTTATGCAAATCAAGGTCCAACACTAAAAAGAATAAGACCTGCAGCTAAAGGTTCAGCTGTAAGAATTAGAAAAAGAACTAGTCATATCACAATAGTGTTAAAAGAAAGAGAATAATGAAAATTCTTAAAATAAAAGTTAAAAATATGAAAAAAGGAGGAATTCATAAAAAATGGGACAAAAAGTACATCCAACAGGTGTAAGAGTAGGGATAATCAAAGATTGGAATTCTAAATGGTATGCAGATTCTAAACATTTTTCTGATTATTTAGTAGAAGACCAAAAAATCCGTAAATTCTTAAAAAAGAAATTGTACGTAGCTGGAATTTCTAAGATAGAAATTGAAAGAACAGCTAAATTTATAAAAGTTAATTTATATACAGCTAAACCAGGAATAGTAATTGGAAAAGGTGGAGCTGAAGCTGAAAGTGTAAAAAAAGAACTTTCAAAATTAATAGGTAAAGATATAAACTTAAATATAATAGAAGTTAAAAATGTTGATACAGATGCACAATTAGTTGCAGAAAATATTGCAGGACAACTAGAAAGAAGAATTTCTTTCAGAAGAGCAATGAAACAATGTATGCAAAAATCTTTAAAAGCAGGAGCTTTAGGTATAAAAACAGCTGTATCTGGTAGATTAGGTGGAGCTGATATGGCAAGAACAGAATTTTATAAAGAAGGAAATATTCCATTACAAACTTTAAGAGCTGATATAGATTATGGTTTTGCAGAAGCAGACACAACTTATGGAAAAATCGGTGTAAAAGTTTGGATTTATAAAGGAGAAGTTCTTGGGGCAAAGAAAATGGAAGGAGGAGACAAATAATGCCATTAATGCCAAAAAGAACAAAATTTAGAAAAGTACAAAAAGGAAGAATGAGAGGAAAAGCAACAAGAGGAAATAAAGTAACAGACGGAGAATATGGAATACAAGCTGTAACAGCAGGACTTATTACAAGTAACCAAATAGAAGCAGCACGTATTGCAATGACTCGTTATATAAAAAGAGGAGGAAAAGTTTGGATAAAAATATTTCCAGATAAACCTATTACTTCTAAACCAATAGGAACTCGTATGGGAAAAGGAAAAGGTGCACCAGAATATTGGGTAGCAGTAGTAAAACCAGGTAGAGTAATGTTTGAAATAGCTGGAGTGTCAGAAGAAGTAGCAAGAGAAGCTTTAAGACTTGCTATGAACAAACTACCTAACAAAACAAAATTTGTTGCTAAAGAAACAGAAAAGGTAGGTGATAATGATGAAGATAAATAAAATTAGAGAAATGTCTTCACCAGAATTAGAAAAAGAATTAGGTGAACTAAAAACAGAATTATTCAAATTAAAATTTAGTTTAGCTACTAATGGATTAGATAATCCTATGAAAATTAAAGAAGTGAAAAGAGATATTGCAAAAATAAATACAGTTTTAACAGAAAGAAAAATTGCAGAAAGCAAAAAAGCATAAAAGCCAACATAAATTAAGTAATACTTTAAATTACTTAGAAAGGAGAACTTTAAATGGAAGAAAGAAATCTTCGTAGAACATTAGTAGGAATAGTAACATCTAATAAAATGGATAAAACAGTAGTTGTTGCAGTACAAACTAGTGTTAGCCATAAAATATATGGAAAAACAGTAAAAAGAACATATAAACTAAAAGCTCATGATGAAAAGAATGAGTGTAATATAGGTGATAAAGTAAAAGTTATGGAAACAAGACCACTTTCTAAAGATAAAAGGTGGAGAGTAGTTGAAATAATAGAAAAAGCAGTAAAAAAATAAAAATAAAAAGATAACCCAAAAAGGAGGGAACTAAAAAATATGATACAACAACAAACAAGATTAAAAGTAGCAGATAATACAGGAGCAAAAGAATTAATGTGTATACGTTGTTTAGGAGGATCTTTTAGAAAAACAGCAAACATAGGTGATATAATAGTAGCTTCTGTTAAATCAGCAACACCAGGAGGAGTTGTAAAAAAAGGTGATGTTGTAAAAGCAGTTATAGTTAGAACAAAAAGAGGAGTAAGAAGAGCAGACGGTTCATATATAAAATTTGACGAAAATGCAGCAGTAATAATAAAAGAAGATGGAACACCAAGAGGAACACGTATATTTGGACCTGTAGCAAGAGAACTAAGAGAAAAAGATTACATGAAAATATTGTCTCTAGCTCCAGAAGTTCTTTAATCCGTTGCTAATAAGGAAGTTTTGCAAATTAAATAAAAGAATCGATAAAACAATTTCTGTAAAACTTAAAAGCCTATATTAGTCAAGGAACTATGCAGATTAAAATGCAAAAAATAATGAAAACATACACATATATAAAGGAATTAATTTGTAAGAAAAGGAGGAAGCTTTCAATGAAAATAAAGAAAGGCGACACAGTTGAAATTTTATCTGGAAACGACAAAGGAAAAAAAGGCGAAGTAATACAAGTATTACCAAAAAAAGATAAAATAATTGTCAAAGGTGTTAATGTTAGAAAAAAACATGTAAAGGCAAGAAAACAAGGCCAAGAAAGCGGAATTATATCAATAGAAAGTGCAATACATAGTAGTAAAGCAAATGTTGTTTGCCCAAAATGTGGAAAAACTACAAAAGTAGGATATAAAATAGAAAAAAATGAAAAAAGTCGTATTTGTAAAAAATGCGGTGCAAAGCTAAAATAGAAAGGAGGATTATATAAGAAATGCAAAAACTAAGAGAACAATATGAAAAAGAAGTTATTCCAGAATTAATGAAAAAATTTGAATATAAATCTATAATGCAAGTACCTAAAATAGATAAAATAGTTATAAATATAGGATTAGGAGATATAAAAGAAAATCCAAAATCTTTAGAAAATGCAATGAATGATTTAATGCAAATTACAGGTCAAAAGCCAGTTGTAACTAAAGCAAAAAAATCTATCGCAGCATTTAAATTAAGAGAAGGGGTAAATGTAGGTTGTAAAGTAACTCTAAGATCTGATAAAATGTATGACTTTGCTTACAAACTATTCAATGTAGCATTACCAAGAGTAAGAGATTTTAGGGGAGTATCAAGCAATTCTTTCGATGGAAGAGGAAACTATTCAATGGGAGTAAAAGAACAATTAATCTTTCCTGAAATAGAATATGATAAAGTAGATAAACTTAGAGGAATGGATATAATATTTGTAACAACAGCAAAAACAGACGAAGAAGCAAAAGAATTATTAAAATTATTAGGAATGCCATTTAAAAACTAAGTTGTTAAAATATATTCACATTGAATAAAGCTAAAAAAGGAGGAATAGAAAAAATATGGCTAAAAAATCTATGAAAGTAAAGCAAGCAAGACCACAAAAATACAAAACAAGAGAATATAATAGATGTAAATTATGTGGTAGACCACATGCCTACATTAGAAAATATGGAATATGTCGTGTATGCTTTAGAGAATTAGCACATAAAGGAGAAATCCCAGGAATAAAAAAAGCAAGTTGGTAAAATAAGTATTAGAAAGACAATATAAATTAAACCCACTAAAAAATAAGTAAAGGAGGAAAAAAATTGAATACAACAGATCCTATTGCAGATATGTTAACAAGAATAAGAAATGCAAATACATCTAAGCATAAAACAGTAGATATTCCAGCATCTAATATGAAATTAGGAATTGCTGAAATATTATTCAAAGAAGGATACATAAAAGCATTTGAAGAAATAAAAAACGAAAATCAAGGAATTATAAGAGTTACTCTAAAATATGATGAAAAAGGAACAAGAGTAATAGACGGTTTAAAAAGAATAAGTAAACCAGGATTAAGAGTATATGCATCAAAAGATGAATTACCTAAAGTTTTAAATGGTTTAGGAATTGCAATTATATCTACTTCACAAGGTTTAAAAACAGATAAAGAAGCACGTTCACTAGGTATTGGTGGAGAGGTATTAGCATATATTTGGTAATATTAATAACATAAAATAAAAAATAAACATCCAGAAGGAGGGAAAAATAAAAATGTCTAGAATAGGAAATAAACCTATTACAGTACCAGAAAATGTAGATGTAACTATAAAAGATCATCATATTACTGTAAAAGGACCAAAAGGAACATTAGAAAGAGAAATAAATAAAAATATAACTTTAGAACAAGACGGAAAAATCATAAAAGTTTTTAGAAAAAATGATGAAAAAGAAAATAGAAGTCTACATGGATTAACAAGAACATTAATAAATAACATGATTATAGGGGTTGTAAATGAATATACTAAAGAACTACAAATTAATGGTGTAGGATACAGAGTTCAAAAACAAGGAAATGATTTAAATTTAAGTTTAGGATATTCTCACCCAGTAATCTATAAAGCACCAGAAGGAATAACTTTTGATGTTCCAAATGCAAATACTATAATAGTAAGAGGAATAGATAAAGAAAAAGTAGGTCAAATAGCAGCAGAAGTAAGATCAACAAGACCACCAGAAGTTTATAGAGGAAAAGGTATTAAATATGCAACAGAAGTAATTAGACGTAAAGTAGGAAAAACAGGAAAATAATATTAAAAACATTAAAGCATCAAACCTAAAATAGGAGAAAGGAGCAAAAAAATGATTAAGAAGATAGACAGAAAAGAGCAAAGAAAAATTAGACATTTAAGAGTAAGAAAAAAAATATCTGGAACACCTGAAAGACCAAGACTATGTGTATATAGAAGTAATTCTAATATATATGTACAAGTAATAGATGATGTTGCCGGAAATACTTTAGTAAGTGCTTCTACATTAGATAAAGAAATAAAAACAAAACATTCAAATAAAGAAGCAGCAAAAGAAGTTGGAGCATTAATTGCAAAAAGAGCAATCGAAAAAAATATAAAAACAGTAGTTTTTGATCGTGGTGGATACATATATCATGGAATAATAAAAGAATTAGCGGAAGCAGCAAGAGAAGGCGGATTACAATTCTAGATTAGATGTTATCTAAGCATGTCTAATATAGATAATTATAAAATGCTAATAAAAAAGAATTGTAAAAAACACATTAGTAAACTACGAGTAATGCAGATAATTTATATAATGCAAAAACTAAGTATTGTAAACAAAATTTAAAAATTATATACACTTTAAAAAGGAGGTAAAACAAAAACGCATGGAAGAGAAAACAGAATTAAAAGAAAAAGTTGTTGCTATCAACAGAGTTGCAAAAGTTGTAAAAGGTGGTAGAAACTTTAGCTTTAGTGCCGTAGTAGTTGTAGGAGACGAAAATGGACATATTGGTGTAGGAAATGGAAAAGCGTCAGAAGTACCAGATGCTATAAAAAAAGCAATTCAAGATGCGAAGAAAAATCTAATAGAAGTTCCAGTAGTTAATACAACAGTACCACATGAAATTGTAGGAAAATTTGGTAGTGCAAAAGTATTATTAAAACCAGCAGTAGTTGGTACTGGAGTTATAGCAGGTGGAAGCGTTAGACCTGTTCTAGAACTTGCAGGATATAAAAATATAAGAACAAAAGTTATAGGAACAAATAACCCAAGAAACGTAGTTTATGCTACACTTGAAGGATTAAAATCTATGCAAACAATAGAACAAGTAGCTAAAAAAAGAGGAAAAAAAGTAGAAGATATTATATAGAATATTGAAAATGAAATTAAGGAGGTGCACAGTATAATGAAACTAGGCGAAATAAGACCAGCCACTGTAAGAAAAACAAAAAATATTAAAGGACGTGGAATTGCATCTGGAAATGGAAAAACAGCTGGAAGAGGTCATAAAGGTCAAAAAGCTAGAAGTGGTGGTGGTGTAAGAAGAGGCTTTGAAGGAGGACAAACACCATTATATAGAAGATTACCAAAAAGAGGATTTACTAATATCCATGCAAAAACATATACAGAAGTAACATTTAAAATGTTAAATAAATCAACAGTAGAAGATGTTACAGCTGAAACACTTCTTAAAGACGGAATAATCGGAAAGATAAATGACGGTATAGTAATACTTGCAACAGGTAAATTAGAAAAAAAATTAAATGTAAAAGCAACTAGATTTACAACAAAAGCTAAAGAACAAATAGAAGCCTTAGGCGGAAAGGCAGAGGTGATTTAATTTGTTTAAAACAATAAAAAACGCACTAAAAACACCAGATGTAAGAAAAAGACTATTATATACGCTAGTATTGATAATTGTATTTAGATTTGGTTGTTTTATAACTGTTCCAGGAATTGATGAAATTGCATTAAATGAAGCAATGCAATCAACAGAAGGATTAGCAGGACTTATAGACATAATTTCTGGTGGGGCATTTTCTAGATTTTCAATTTTTGCTATGTCAATAAGCCCATATATTACAGCTTCTATAGTAATACAACTTTTAGCAATGATAATTCCGTCATTAGAAAGACTTACTAAAGAAGGTGGAGAAGAAGGAAGAAAAAAAATAAATCGTTATACAAAAATACTAACTATAGTACTTGCATTAGTACAGTCTATAGCAATATTCCTATCATATAGATCACTTGGTATATTTGTTGACAATACATTTTTAACAGGAGCTTTAGTAGTTACTGGATTAGTTGCTGGAACATCTATATTAATGTGGTTAGGTGAGCAGATAACTAATAAAGGTATAGGAAACGGAATTTCTATAATTATATTTATAGGTATAATTTCAGGATTAGGCAGTGGAATTGAATCAATTTGGTCTATAATAATGACAAAAGATGGATTTAGTACTGTAGGATTATTAACAGCTTTAGGAATTATTGTAGGAGCAATTCTTTTAATTGCAGGAGTTGTATTTGTACAACAAGCTGAAAGAAGAGTACCTGTACAATATTCTAAAAAAGTAGTTGGAAGAAAAATGGTAGGAGCACAAAATACTCATATTCCTCTAAAACTTGCAATGGCAGGTGTTATGCCAGTAATATTTGCTTCATCATTCATGACATTCCCAGCAATGATTATTCAATTTTTTGTACAAGATATAGCAAGTCAAACAGGATTTTTAGCAGCATTATATAATTTTTCAATTGCAACAACAACATCTCAAGTAGACCCAATATACTCTATAACAAATGCAATTGTATATTTACTATTAATAATAGGATTTACATTCTTTTACACATATGCTACATTCAATCCTGCTGAAGTATCAAATACAATTAAGAAAAATGGAGGATTTATTCCAGGAATAAGAGCTGGAAAGCCAACAACAGAATATTTGTCTTCAATAATATCTAAATTAACTTGGTTTGGAGGATTTTTCTTAGCTGTAATTGCTATATTACCAATGTTATTAAGATTTACAACACTTAATATAGCATTTGGAGGAACATCAATATTAATCGTAGTAGGTGTTGCATTAGAAACTGTACAACAATTAGAATCACAATTAGTAATGAGACATTATAAAGGATTTTTAGAATAAAAAGATATAAATGGGCATTAAA
>CALXAU010000044.1 GCA_944386355.1 uncultured Clostridia bacterium | reverse complement strand
AAACATAAATGAACATTTTACGAATTTATGATAAATATCATTTGCCAGAAAATTTACAAATGCACATGTTAAGGGTAGCGGCTTGTAGTAATTTAATAATCGATAATTGGAATGGACCATATATAGATAAACAAGCAATCATTAGAGTGTGCCTTTTGCATGATATGGGAAATATGGTAAAAATACAAGAAAATGAATCAAAAGATATAGAATTTTTAAAGATAAGAAAAGAATATTTTGATAAGTATGGAACAAATGATCATGAAATTAATTTAGAAATTGGAAAACAGGAAGGATTAACTGAAAAAGAATTAAAAATATTAGATGGAAAAAGATCAAGAAAAAATGAAGAAACCTTAAAGTCAAATTCCTATGAAAGAAAAATTTGTGCTTATTGTGACCAAAGAGTAGCACCAGATGGAGTTGTAAGTATAAAAGAAAGATTAGAAGATGCAAAAGTAAGATATAAAAATAAACCATTATCAGTATGGTCTAATGAAGAAAAAGCAAATCATTTAATAGATTGTTCTTTAGGTATGGAAAAACAGATTATGGAGCAGTGCATTTTAAACTCAGATGATATAAACGATAGAACTATTAAAAAATATATCGAAAAGTTAAAAAAATATGATATTTAAAAAATATAATAATAGGAGAAGATAAAGAATGAAAGTACTAATAGCTACTAAAAATCAAGGAAAAATAGAAGGTGCAAAAAAAGCATTAGAGCATTATTTTAAAGATGTTGAAATAAAAGGAATACCAGTAGAATCTGACGTGCCAGACCAACCTGTAAATAAAGAAATTTATGAAGGTGCAAAAAATAGAGTAAGAAATCTAAAAAAGTATGCCAAAGAAAATAATATTTCTGCAGATTTATTTTTAGGAATAGAAAGTGGAATAAATGATTTATTAGGAAGATGGATGATTACTAACATTGCAGTAATTGAGGATAATGTGGATTTTGAAAGTTATGGGACAAGTCCATCATTTCCAGTTCCAGACAATTTGGTACAAAAGGTCTTAGATACAAATTTAAGTGAGGCAATGGACACAGTTTTAGGAGAAGATAAAGAAAGGCATAATCATAGTGGAGGCATTCAATTATTAACACATAATAAAATTTCAAGAATAGATTTAACAGAATATGCATTTATAATGGCATTAACAAAATATATTAACGGAGAAAAATGGAGGTAAAAATGAAAATAGGAATTGATATAGATGATACAACATTTTTAACAGTAAAATCAATGTTAAAATATGCAGATAAATTTGAAGAAGAAATATCTGGAGTACCAACTAATAGAAATAGTTTTGGATTGATAAAAAATAGATATTATTTAAAAGTTTTATATGGTTGGGATGAAAAAACAAAATTTGACTTTTTTGATAAGTATTATAAAAATGTATTAGAGGAATGCACAATGCTTCCTGATGCGAATAAAACAATTAGAAAATTGAGAGATGAAGGAGATACTATACATTTTGTCACAGCAAGATTAATGAATATTAAGAACTGTGATACTGAAAAAATTACTAAAAAGAGCTTAAGTGATTTTGGTATTCCATATGATAGCTTAAACTTACATGTAAGTGATAAATTAAAATTTTTTAAAGAAAACAAAATTGATTTATGTATAGAAGATAGCTATGAAACCTGTAGAGAATTAACAGATAATGGTATTAAATCAATCTTAATGACAACAAAAATGAATGCTGATATTAATGACAAAGAAATTGTAAGAGTAAATAATTGGAATGAGATTTATGACGAAGTAGAAAAATATAAAAATAATCTTTAACTTTTGTTGCAATATCTAAAAAATTATGTTAAATTATAAACAACAGTTGTAGCAAAAAAACGCCAACTTGTGCATACAATTCTTGCAATATTTTGATTTATGAAATGTGTGTAAATTTATCATTTGTTTTACAAAATTTAGAAAACCAAGTAAGTTTTGATCTTACTTGGTTTTGAAGTACTTAATTAAAAGGGATTAGCAACATCCTCTGTCGCCACCGCAACAACAACATATTATAATGATAAGAAGTATAATCCAGCAGCAATCACCACCAAATCCGAAACCTCCACAACCTCTGTTTTCTGGCATAGTACTTACCCCCTTTCGAAAAGAAATAATTTTTTTTCTTTTGTTTTTGTTCCTTTGTATGATATATAATATGAGAATAAAAAAATATTGACACAGTTTTTATAAAATTTACATGTTCGCTTTTTTACAATCAAATAATGTGATAAAATATGAATACTAAAAGGAGAGAAAAGAAATGTCTGAGAAAAATAAGAGAATAGAAGATATTTTTAGTGATTACAAAACAGAAGATAATATAAAAAAAGCCGAGATTTTATATTTGAATGTTGCAAAAAAAACAAATACATTAGGAATAGCTATAAAATCAGCATTTTACTTAGAAATAAAAGAAATATGGTATCTAGAAAAATTTTTGCAAGAAAGATTTATGTTTTCGCAAATAGTTATGAAAATAGAATATGAAGAAACAGTAAAAATTAGATCAATAAAGGATGAATGGAAAAATATAATATGTTATATGGCACATAAATATCCACTAATGAAACCGCTATTGTTGATGAAAAGTGATATAGAAGTAGAAGATAAAATTATAAAAATAACAATGCATATTAAAGGAGCAGATTTTTTAATCGCCAAAGGAACTGATAAAGAATTAGAGAGAATTTTAAAAAACTTATTTGGAGTATCATATATTATACAAATAGAAGAAAAAATAAAAAAAGAAGATATGGAGCAAATTCATGAAAGAACAAAAAGAGCACAGGATTTAGCAATAGAAAAAATAATGGAAAGAATTTATATAGAGCAAGATAATAACCAAATACTTGTAAATCAAACAGATGAAAATACAAAAAACAAAACCAATAATAAACAAAAAATTGAAAAAAATAAATCAAGTAATATAGAAAAAGAAAAGGTAAATGAAGAAGAAAAAGTAAATATGCCAATACCGCCATTACCAGTAGAAGAAGATACACCTTTAATATTAGGAAGAAATCCTAATATTAAAGAAAATTTAATAAAAATTGAAGATTTAACTGTAGATGATGGTAGAGTATCAATAGAAGGAGATATTTTAAACATAGATACACGAGAATTAAAATCAGGAAAAACTTTGATGACCTTTGATATCTATGATGGTACAAGCACTCTTACATGTAAAGCTTTTTTAACACCTGAAAATGTTAAAAATGTAGTTTCAAAAATGAAAAA
The DNA here is from genome assembly GCA_944386355.1 of uncultured Clostridia bacterium. GTDB lineage: Bacteria > Bacillota > Clostridia > TANB77 > CAG-508 > CAG-269. The sequence continues at coordinate 8,977 of CALXAU010000044.1, read as the reverse complement.
AGCAAAAGGAGCTAAAATTGCTGGGAACGCACAATTCGATCAATATGCAGGAGAATTAACAATAATGGCAAATACAATAGTTGAAACAGCAGGATTAAAGAAAAAAGTAAGACAAGACCTAGCAAAAGTGAAAAGGGTAGAATTGCATATGCATACACAAATGAGTCAAATGGATGCAATGACTTCAGCAAAAGATTTAATAAAAAGAGCAATGCAGTGGGGAATGAAATCAATTGCAATAACAGACCATGGCGTTGTTCAAAGTTTTCCAGAAGCACATAAATTACTAGGTGTTGATAATCCAGATATGAAAGTAATATATGGGGTCGAAGCATATCTTGCACCAGATAAAACAGCAATAGTAACAAATTCAAAAGGACAAGATATAGATACAACATATTGTGTATTAGACTTAGAAACAACAGGATTTTCAGCAGTTACTGAAAAGATAACAGAAATAGGAATAATGAAAATGCTGAATGGGGAAGTAATAGATGAATTTAGTACATTTGTAAACCCTCAAAAACATATACCACAAAGAGTAACAGAAGTAACAAATATAACAGATGAAATGGTGGCAGATGCACCTACAATAGAAGAAATTTTTCCAAAAGTTTTAGAATTTATAAAAGGTAGTGTTTTAGTGGCACATAATGCTGGATTCGATATAGGTTTTTTAAAGCAAAACGCAAAAGCACTTGGATATGAATTTAATTATACATATTTAGATACATTAAGTCTTGCAAAAGATTTATTTCCAGATTACAAAAAATACAAATTAGGAAAAATTGCGGAAAATTTGGGAATTAAAGTAGAAGTAGCACATAGAGCACTAGATGATGTAGATACCACAGTAAAAGTTTTTAGAGTAATGCTTGATATGCTGAAAAAAAGAGGTGCTAAAAAAGTCGATGAAATAGATTTAGTTAGTGCTGATAAAGAAGCAAAAAAGGAAGAATATAAAAAATTAAAGACATATCATGCAATAATACTTGCTAAAAATTATGTAGGGCTTAGAAATTTATATAAATTAGTTTCTTTTTCTCACTTACATTATTTTTATAGAAAACCAAGAATTTTAAAAAGTTTATATAAAAAATATTCAGAAGGATTAATACTTCGGAAGTGCATGTGAGGCAGGAGAATTATATCAAGCTATTTTATTGCGGAAAAACAGATGAAGAAATAGAAGAAATAGCAAATGATTATGATTATTTAGAAATTCAACCAATTGGAAATAATGAGTTTTTAATAAGGAATGAACAAGTTGCAGATGAAGAAGCATTAAAAGATATAAATAGAAAAATTGTACAATTAGGAGAGAAGCTAAATAAACCAGTTGTTGCAACATGTGATGTGCATTTTATGGATCCACAAGATGAGATATATAGGAGAATTTTAGAAGCAGGTCAGAAGTATGAAGATTGTGATAATCAAGCACCATTGTATTTAAGAACAACAAATGAAATGCTAGAAGAATTTAGCTATTTAGGAGAAGAAAAAGCATATGAAGTAGTTGTTACAAATACAAATAAAATATCTGATATGTGTGAACAAATAAGTCCTATATCATCAGAAAAATGTCCACCACATATACCTGGATGTGAACAAACTATAAAAGATATCGCATATGGAAAAGCCCATGAACTGTATGGTGAAAAATTACCAGAAATTGTTCAAACAAGATTAGATAAAGAATTAGACTCAATTATAAAAAATGGTTTCTCAGTTATGTATATAATAGCTCAAAAACTAGTATGGAAATCAAATGAAGACGGTTATATCGTAGGTTCTAGAGGATCAGTAGGATCATCATTTGTTGCAAATATGACAGGAATTACAGAAGTAAATTCTCTTCCAGCACATTATAGATGTCCGAATTGTAAATATTCAGACTTTACAGATTATGGATATCAAAATGGTTTTGACCTTCCAGATAAAGAATGTCCAAAATGTGGACATAAATTAGATAAAGACGGAATGGATATACCTTTTGAAACTTTTTTAGGATTTAATGGAGATAAAGAGCCAGATATCGATTTAAACTTTTCAGGAGAATATCAAGCAAATGCTCATAAATATACAGAAGTAATATTTGGAAAAGGTACAACATTTAAAGCTGGTACAATAGGAACTGTAGCAGAAAAAACAGCATTTGGATATGTAAAAAATTATTTTGAAGAAAGACATATACCAATAAATAAAGCAGAAATTTTGAGATTATCAGCAGGATGTACAGGAATAAAGAGAACCACAGGACAGCACCCAGGAGGAATTATAGTTGTACCTAAAGGTAGAGAAATATACGAATTTTGTCCAGTACAACATCCGGCGGATGACCCTAACTCAGATATCATAACAACTCATTTTGATTATCACTCAATAGATCAAAACCTTTTAAAATTAGATATACTTGGACACGACGATCCAACAGTAATTAGAATGTTACAAGATTTAACAGAAATTGATCCAACAAAAGTCCCATTAGATGATAAAGAAACAATGTCAATATTTAGTTCAACAAAAGCATTAGGAGTAACACCAGAGCAAATTCACTCAGAAGTGGGGAGTTTTGGAATACCAGAATTTGGAACAAAGTTTGTAAGGCGGAATGCTTGTAGACACAAGACCTACAACATTTGATGAATTAATTCGTATATCTGGTTTATCACATGGTACAGATGTATGGCTTGGAAATGCTCAAAGTTTAATAGAAGAAGGAACAGTAACTTTAAATGAAGCAATATGTTGTAGAGATGATATAATGATTTATTTAATAAAGAAAGGAGTTCCTCCAAATCCAGCGTTTAAAATAATGGAAACAGTTCGTAAAGGAAAAGCACTAAAAGATCCAGAAAAATGGGAAGAATATAAACAAATGATGAAAGATCATGATGTACCAGACTGGTATATAAAATCATGTGAAAAAATTAAATACATGTTCCCAAAAGCCCATGCAGCAGCATATGTAACAAATGCTTTTAGGATAGCATGGTTTAAAGTACATAAGCCACTTGCTTATTATGCAGCATTTTTTTCTATAAGAGCAGTTGATGATTTTGACAGTGAAATAATGATATTTGGAAAAGAAAAAGTAAAGAATAAAATGAAAGAAATAGATATGCTAGGAAATAATGCAACTCAAAAAGATAAAACAATGTATCCAGTATTAGAATTAGTATTAGAAATGTATGAAAGAGGTTTTGAATTTTTACCAATAGATTTGTACAATTCTGATGCAACCAAATTCCAAATAGAAGAAGGAAAATTAAGACCTCCATTAAATAGTATTCCAGGACTTGGAACAGTTGCAGCTAAAGGAATTGCAGAAGCAAGAAAAGAAGGAAAATTTATGTCTATAGATGACTTAAAAATCCGTGCTAAAATAGGAAATTCTGTAACTGATTTGTTAAAACAATTTGGTTGTTTAAAAGGAATGAGTCAAAGCAATCAAATGAGCTTATTTGCATAGAAATAATGATAGATATTTCTATAACCTAGTTTTTTTGAAAAATCTCTTAAATACCAGCAACATGTTATACATAAAAAGTTTGCAAAAATATTGACAATTATGTAAAATAATGATATTATATTCAAAGTCTTAAATTAGTTTTATGGAGGAGAATATGAAAATTAAAAAAGAAGCAAAAAAAGTAATAAAAGGAATAAAACAATTTGGAATTGGAATGGCTTTCACTTTTCTAGGATTATCTAGTATAATGGATATGAGAAAGATTGTAACAGAACAAAAGGGAATTATAGAAAAGCAAGTAAAAGTTATAGATAATTTGAAAGAAGAAAGGCAAGAAGCTATAAACAATTTAAAAGAAAAAGAAATTGATGAATTTGACACTATAGTAGAAAGAGTTGAAGACTTAGAATCAGAAAATATAGACGAAAAATTAGATGAGATAAAAAATCAAGTTGATAAATTTAACTTTGATGAAAAAAATTATGAAGAATTAAAGGTTATATTGAGCAAAATAAAAAGATTATATGATATAAAAGAAAATGTTGATTCCACAAAAAAAGAATTAATAGATGAAACAATCACATCATGTGAAGATAAAATTTTTGATGAAATAAGGGAGAAAATACCAATAAAAAATGATAAAAAAGCCAAAACTATATTTAGTCTATTAGCATTAGATGATCTTGTGTTAGATGCTCGTATCAAAGTAGTGAATGGAACAGTTTATGTAACGTATAAAAACGGAGTGTTTTATGAGATTAAAAAAGTTGACAAAGATAGATATCAAATTAATGTATATAATATCAATAAAGCAAGAGAGGAATATGTAGATTGTTTATTAAGTGGAAAAGAAATGACTGATGCAGCTAAGGCTTTTGCAAATATAAGTTCAAATGTTATATCAAAGGATTTTGTAAATAAAGATGGAAAAGAAAAGGAAGAAAAAAATAATACTAATAGCCAAACACCTAAAAAAATGCCTAATGGGACACCAATTGTTGAAGGAGTATCACTAGAGCTATGATAAGTTATAATAAAATAATAGTTTATATAATTATACTAAACATTCTAGGCTATCTTATAATGTACATAGACAAGAGAAGAGCCAAAAAGCAACAATGGAGGATATCAGAGCAAACAATATTCCTAATAACATTCTTAGGAGGAGGAATAGGAACAACATTAGGAATGTATACATTTAGGCATAAAACTAAAAAAATAAAATTTATAATAGGTTTACCATTAATAACTATAATAGAAATAGTAGTAATAATATATATAAATGTGATATAAAAAAATTATGTAAAATTTATAATTAAAATTGATTTTATAATATAATAAAATATTATAAAGTCAATTTTTTGTTTTAAAAAAAACTAAGATTTATGTGTTCTAATAAGCTAAAAATCATTTATTTAAGTAAAAGAATATAAATCTATAGATATAGTAAAATTCATTTTATAGAATAAAGTAAATTAAGAAAAAAACAGATAATTAATACACATAAAAAGTTAAAAAATAAAGTGATAATTATCAACAAAATATCAACATACTACCTGTGAATAAAATAAAATAAAAAAGATAGATATAAGAGTTATTCACAGAGTTATCCACAGTTTCCACAACCTGTGTAAAAATTAAAATTTGACAAAAATAAACAAAATAGGATACATAAAGTAAAGAAAATGACATAATTACATTAAAAATAAAAAATACGACAATAAATTTCTACAAAAATTTAAATCATATTTTACAAAAAAGCATTATTTATAAGTAAAGCTTTAACAAAATACTTATTTTTAAGTTAAATAACACTTTTAATAAGTTTCTATAATGTATGGAAAGATAATATTAATAACTAAAAAAATATTATTTAATATAATATATAAAGATAGAAAACAATATGTGCTTTAAGCAAATAAAGAGAGGAATGGATTTTTAAATGATAAAAAATATAAGAAAATTTATATTAGGAAAAAAATGTAGAAATATAGAAAATGGAGAAATTACTAAAGAAGAATTACAAAAACTACAAAAAGAAAGAGCAATGATAATTGATGTTCGAAGTCCCATGGAATATAAAGAGGAGCATATTAATGGAGCTATTAATATTCCTTTATATGATTTAAGAAGTAAAGCAAAAGAATTATTAAAAGATACTAGACAACCAATTATAGTATATTGTTCAACAGGGGCAAGAAGTAAAAAAGCTAAAAAAGAATTGTTAAAACAAGGGTATACAAATGTATATAATTTATATGAAGGCTTCTAAGAGAATTGTATCTGAAAAGTCATTTGATTTGTTCATAGAAAAAAGAGTGTTCTATAATTAAGGAACACTCTTTTGGGTGGAATGTTTTATTTTTTTAGTTTTATTTTTATAATTATTATAAAAGTAATAATAGTAAATACTCCAATTATAAATTGTGCAGATTTATAAAAAGGACTAATTCCAGTAGGTGGAACTATAATGACAGGTTCTGCAACTCCAAAATCACTTTCATTTTGATTTGCAACAAATACTGAAGTTAAAGTTGAAAGTTTTCCTGATCCTAAAGTTACAGTTTCTTGCATCCTTCTTCCTAAAGCATTAGAATATTCTAAAATTTCAGCAGAATTTCTAAAAGTAGAATCTTCTGTTTTTGAAGTCAATAATCTAGAAAAAACAATTTTTAAATATCTTTCTCCATTGCTACCAATAGTAGAATTTCTAATCATATTTGTAGAAAGGTTATTCACAGCACAAGTTGTATAATCACAATCTGTTATTCCTAAATCTCTAGTATATTTTATTTCCCAACCATACATTTTATTTGTTATAGTTGGATCAGATATCATAGTCATATTTTCATCTATAGAGAATTCATCAGGAATATAATCTATTATATAGAAAGATGAACTTGGAATTGCAGATGCATTTTTTATTATAATAGTATATTCTATTTGAATAACTGCTCCCTGCACAATTTCGTTATCTATATAGTAACACATAGGAGATTCAACATCTTTAATATATCTTATTTCTCCAGGTTCTAAATCTCTGTCTATACAAGTAGCTTCTGGATCTACTTTAGATACAATACTTTGTCCGTTAGATAAAGTAATTTTTAAACCACTTACTTTTAAGATTGTATTTAATAGAAAAGGATCTCTTTGAGTTAAAACTAAATTTTGATCTGGATAACCTGATACTGTAAAAATGTAATCTTCTTTTGGATAAACAGTTCCGTCATTCATGATATATTCTGTATCAGTTTCTGTATAATTTGGTTGAGTGATATTATATACACCAGTATATGCACACATCCAAGATTTATCAGATAATTCTACGGCTTTATTTTTGCTTTCTTGTGATCCGTCATAATTATCGATTACTTCAAATAATTTTGAAGTATTATAATCAAATTTGGCAAAGTTTGAATTAACTATATTTCTACGATTAGAATCATCTTGTCCTAAAAAGTAAGAATAGTATGTAGAAAAATCCTGTATATTTTCTTGTACACTTTGATTTATTTCATCTAATATATCTTTTGAAATAATATTACTTACGTCTTTATCATCTACATGGTAAAATTTTAGATTGTTTACATTACACATATTATTTACCATATTGATAACATCTGAATCATTACTTTTTGTCATAATTGTAGAAACTTTAACTCCGTCATTTATCAAACTTTCAAATTTCTGTTTTGTAGATTTTATTATACTATCTAACTTACTTTGTACAGCACCACTAACATTAAAATCATCTGAATAAATAACTGTACTTCCGTCGCTTAAAGGTACACCGTCAGATAGTAAGAAGATATATCTATTTGAATCTTGTGTATTATTAACGAAAGCTGCTTCTGTGGCTTCAAGTGCACCACGTATATTTGTACATCCACTGAATCTAGCATTTAAAGTTTTAGCATTATTTAACATTAAATCTAACTTTTCATTTAATGTATCTTTATCTTTTGTTAAATTTTGCCAAACTACACTTTCTTCTCCAAATGCTACAATTCCTATATAAATATTATTACTTGAATCAGATAAAAGAGAATTTACTAATCTTTTTGCAGCTAAAACTTGATATTCTAATCTAGTTTTTCCTTCATATTTATTATCCACCATACTTGCAGAATTATCAATTGTTAAAAATAATTGAGTACAACCTTTTCCACTAGTAATTATTTCCTTTGTATAAGAATCAAGCACAGTTCCTTGTCCTCCTACAGAAGAGGCATAGTAATCTTGACCATTATATTTTAAAATATTTTTAACTTGTTTATTAGAATAACTATTTATGTTCGATGTTAATAATCCATAAGAAAATCTAATTTGATAATCTCCGTCTGGTAAATTATCAAAACGATAATCACCATTTGCATTAGTATATTGAGAAGCTACAACATTATTTCCACTTAATAATTCTACATATATATTTGCTATACCATTTTCGCTAGAATCTTTTACTCCATTAGTGGAAGGCATACCTGTATCTTGTGCTAACTGACTTTCCATATTTTTCATATCTTCAAAAGCATTACCAGATATATAAGTATGAAATACTATGGTCTGCTTTATATGCACATCAGTTGGAGGAGTTGTTGGAACTGAAGGACTTGGACCAGGATCTGGAGGCGAGATAGGAGTTGAAGGTCTAGGTCTAACTTCTGACGATATTTCAGACCAAAAATCTCCAAAAACGTTAGTTGGAAAAATAAAACTAATAATTAATATTATGAATAAAAATGTGAATAAAAATTTTTTCATATAAAACACCCCACTATCTATATTTTATAGTGATAATCTAAAGTACCATATTACATAATATTATAACATAAAAAAACAGAAATGTAAAATTTTGGAGATAATATACAATTTTCTTACAAGAAAAATGTGTTTGTGCTGTTATAAGAAAAATCAAAGATTTTTATATGCAGGTTGTACATTTTAATTGAAATAAGAAAAAAGAAATGCTATAATATTAAGAATTAAAAAGAAAGATTGTAAAAAATTATTAAAATAAAATAATATATCAATCAAAATAAAAATACTTAGTTAAAGATAGATACCATTTAGAATTAATAATAGATATATTTGATTTGATATTTAAAAAATAGCTAAACTTTAAAAGATAATAAAAAATAAGGTGTAATTATAAATGAAAAAAATAATTATAGAGGAATTAAAAAAATATAAATATTTATTAATAATACAAATAGTACTTGTTGCAATTAATTGTTTTTTACTTGCATATATTCCAAAAACAATAGGTCTTATAATAGATGATTTTTTTAATTTTGAAGAAAATGTAGATATAATACAAAAATACATAATATTATTACTTATAGTAAGTATTTTCTTTATCATTATAAGACTTTTATATAGAGTAAACACAAGATATGTAACTGTGAAATTTCATAATAATTTAATAAAAAGAACATATAATTTATTTTTAGATACAAAAATGAAAGAAATACAAAATATAAAAAATGGTGAACTAATGTCATA
>CALXAU010000043.1 GCA_944386355.1 uncultured Clostridia bacterium | reverse complement strand
ACAATATGAAACTTTTTAGCTTCGCAATACAAAGTGAAAATAAATATTAAATATTTTATTTTCAAAAGAAAAATCGAAGATTTTCCTATAACTGTTAATTGTAACATTATTTAATATTAGGAAGGAATGAGAAGTTTTTATGAATAAACAAGAATATTTAAAAGAATATAAAAAGCAAGAAGATAAAATATGTATTGCACAAATATTAGATAAAATAGAAAATAGTCAAAAAGAAAATAAAATGACATATACAGATTTTTTAGACATGTATCAGATCTCATTAGTATCAAATTTTTTAAAAAAGATATCATTTAAAGAATATATTTTAGTTGGAGGATATAAAGAAGCAGAAAGAAAATGTTTAATAATTTATCCTTCAAAAGAAGAAGAAAATGCTAAAAAGTTAGAGAAAGAAATTTTAAAAATCGTAAGAATAAATTTATATGATGAAGATATAGGGAAATATACTCATAGAAATTATTTAGGTGGAATTGTTAAACTTGGCCTAAAAAGAGAAAAAGTAGGAGATATTTTAGTAAGAAAAGAAGGGGCAGATATTATTTGTTTAGAAAGTTTTGCAGAAATATTAAAACAAGAACTTTCAACACTTACAAGATTTGAAAAGAGTAAAATAGAAATAAAAGAAATGAATGAAATAATTGTGCCAATTGTTCAAAAAGAAGAAATAAAAATAATAATACCTTCATTTAGACTAGATAATTTTGTTTCAGATTTGGCAAGAACTTCAAGAAGTAAGGCTGTAGAAATAATAAAACAAGAAAGAGTTTTTATTAACGGTCAAAATGAGACAAAAGTTTCTAAACAGGTAAAAGAAGGAGATATTATTACAATTAGAGGAAAAGGAAGATTTGTAGTAAAGCAATTATATGGAACAACAAGAAGCGGTAGAACAGTTGTAATTATAGAAAAATATGTGTAGTTATTATAAAAACAACATAATAAATTTATATAGGGTAGTTCAAATATTTATAGAACTACCCTAAAAAATTACTTCAATTCAACAACAGTAACACCCATTTCGCCCTCACCAAAAGTACCAAGCCTAAAACTTTTAACATGAGGATGACCCTTTAAAAAATTATGAATACCTTGTCTCAATTTACCAGTGCCTTTTCCATGAATAATATAAATAGAATGCAATTTAGATAAAGAACAATCATCTAAAAATTTATCAATAGAAAAAATCGCTTCTTCAACAGTTTGTCCAATTACATTAATTTCCATTTTGACAGACTTTGTTCTATTTACTTTTACATTACTTGTAGAATTAATACTAGTCTTTTTTGTATCAGTTTGAGTATTTGAAACTTTTTGTAAATTTGAAACATTAATATTCATTTTCATATTACCCAACTGAACTTGAACATCACCAGTTTTAGATACATTAGATAAAACAATCCCTTTTTGTTTTAAAGAAGAGACCATAACAGTCATTCCAATTTTAATATCTTCCTTAGTCAAATAATTTTCATCAAAACTACTTTTTGGAGAAACTAAAGGAATGTTATCAGATATTTGTTTTACATTAGAATTAATCTGATTTCTAACATTTTCTAAATCTTTTTTATCAGAAACATCTTTTAATTTTTGCATAGCAATATTTACATTTTCTTTTGCCTCCAATAAAATATCTCTTGCTTGAATTTTTGCTTTTTGTATATAATTTTGTTGTTTATTTATAAGATCATTTTCTTTTTCTTCCAAAGATTTTCTAAGTAAAGATACCTTTTGTAGTTCATCTTCTAACTTAGTTTTTTCTAACTCCAATTTATTTTTTTCTTTATAAACAGATTGTAAAATTTCTTCAAAATGAATATCATTAGAAGTAAGCATACTCTTTGCATTTTGGATAATTTCATTAGGTAAACCAAGTTTTTTACCAATTTCAAAAGCATTACTCATACCAGGAACACCAATTAAAAGATTATAAGTAGGAGAAAGAGTATTAATATCAAACTCCACAGAAGCATTCTCAAAATCTTTATTTACAAGAGCATATTTTTTTAATTCTGGATAATGAGTTGTGGCAAGAACTAAACATCCAATAGACTGTAGTTTTTCTAAAATACTAATAGCAAGAGCAGAACCTTCAACAGGATCAGTTCCAGAGCCTAATTCATCTAAAATAATTAAAGAAGATGAAGAAGCTTTCTTTAAAATTTCTATAATGTTAGTCATATGAGAAGAAAAAGTACTAAGAGAATATGAAATACTTTGTTCATCACCAATATCTGTAAAAATTTCATCAAAAACACAAATACTTGAACTTTCTTTTGCAGGTATTCCAATTCCACTACAAGCCATACATGTAAGCAAACCAACAGTCTTTAAAGCAACAGTTTTTCCACCAGTATTTGGACCTGTTATAACAAGGCAAGAAAAATTTTCTCCTAAAGTAATGCTAATAGGAACAGCTTTTTTTCTATCCAATAAAGGATGACGAGCTTGTAATATCGAAAAAGAATGTCTTTCACTAATTTTAGGAATAACACCATAAGAATTATAAGTATATTTTGCCTTTGCAAAAATAGAGTCGATTTTTCCAATAATTTCGTAATCTGAACGAATTTCTTCTATGTAAGGATGAATAAGAGAAGACAGACTCTCTAAAATTTTTTCAATTTCTATATTTTCTTCAAGTTTCAAACTATTTTTTTCATTATTCATTTCAAAAATAGAAATAGGCTCTATAAAAACAGTAGAACCAGTACTAGAAATGTCATGAACAAATCCTTTTACTTGGCTTTTATACTCTTCTTTTATAGGAATAACAAAACGTTCATTCCTTATAGTTACAATAGGCTCTTGAATACATTTAGAAAATTTTGAAGAATGAATGAACTCATTTAATTTATCTTTAATACTTTGTTCTAATCTTTTTTGCTTTTTTCTAATAGAATATAAAGTATCAGAAGCTGTGTCTGATATAGTATTTTCATCAATAATTGCATTCCTTATTTTTTCTACTATTCCAGAATTAGTATACAAAGTATTAAAAATAGAAAACATTATTGGATATTTTTCTGCTTCTTCTTTTGGTACATAATTTTTTAATAAATGTGCATTATAAAAAACAGTGCAAAGATTTAATAATGCCTTAGCTGTTAATGTACTTTTTGTTTCTATCAGTTTGTAATAATTATCAATATTAAACATGTTAGATATAGAAGGAGAAGAAAATCTTCTAATAATAGATAAAGCCTCATCTGTTTGTGATAATAATTCAGTAACTTTGTTTTTTTCATTTTCAGGTAATAATGTTTCTATTTTTTTCTTTCCTATATCTGTTAAACAATATGTAGATATATCATTTAATATTTTATAATATTCAAGTTTATCTAAATATTTATTCATTTTAAAAATAAAGTCCTTTCTTATATAGAATTATATTATATAATTTATTGATATTATTTTCTTTGTAGTATGTTTTAAAAATAGTTTTTGAATAATTATATTCTAAGTTATTTTTAATAATTATATATTTATACCTAATAAGTGTACAATATTTCGAGCTCAAAATCAATAAGGATTTTTATACATCTACTTAATCAGCATTGACTATTTGGTTCTTATGCAAAACAATAAGCAACGAAAGAAAGTGATGTGGATTTAATAATAGATACAAATTCAAAATTAAAAGGATTTGCATTATTAAAGTTAATATGCCAAATAGAAGAAATATTAAAGGATATTTTATAGAAACAAATAATTAAAAGGAGTACTAATAAAGGTTAGTAGTTCTTTTTTTGGTTATGGAAAACAATATCAAACTTTTTAGCTTCACACTCTATATAGTAACACATTATAAAGTTTGACAAAAGTAATAAAAAATGTTAAAATGTTACTAAAACAAAGTAATAATAGTAAAAAAACATAATACAGTAACAAAAAGATGGCGTACGTCGGTTCGGTATATAATGTCTAATTTTATGTATTAAATATATGAAATGAAGGGGGGAGTCGAGTTTGTCTACTCGACGAATAAAATGAATTGTCATAATGTAATTTTAAATTATATACAAAATTGTGAAAAAAATGAACCTATTTTTATAGAGGATATAAAAAAATATATTATGCAGTTCTATAAAGAAGAGGAAAAAGAGAAGATTTTTAATAATGTAAAAGAGATATTAAATAGATTAAGTAAAGATAATATTATAAAAACAGCATATAAAGGTATATACTATATTCCTAAAACTAATATTTTTGGAGAAGTACCATTAGCTAATAGTAAAATAATAAGATACAAATATTTAGTAGATAAATTTGGAAATATAAAAGGATATATAACAGGAGCAATTCTATTTAACAAAGTAGGGTTAACTACACAAGTTCCGAACATTATTGAGATAGTTACCAATGAATGTAAGAACAATAATAAATATAAAAATAAATATTTAAATGTAGTAATTAGAAGATCAAAAATTGAAATAAATAATGAGAATTATAAATATTTGCAATTAATTGATTTACTAGAAAATAGAGACAATATTTATATTGAAGTAGATAATATAGATGAAATAATATATGATTTTATTCAAAAAAATGATTTGAATTTTGAAAAAATTATTAAATATGCAAGAGAGACTAACAGCAAAACAGCAATAGAAAAAATGATTATACTTGCAAGATAGGAGATTATATGAATTTGCATTTAAATAAGGATCTATTTAAAGATATGATAGATACATTAAATACTAGAAGTAAAATAGCAATAGATATTATAGAGAAAGATTATTATGTTTGCATGATTCTTGAAGAATTATCAAAAAAGCAAAACGACTTAAAAGCTTATTTTAAAGGTGGAACAGCAATATATAAAATATTAGATACTATGAATCGTTTTTCAGAAGATATAGATTTAACAGTAAAAGTACTATCAGAAGAATCAAATACAAAAAATAAAAAAAGATTAAAACAATCTGCCCTAGGATATAATATAACAGGTTTAGAGCTGATAAAAAATGAATGTATAGATAATAAAGGAAGTATTACTGGAATATATCGATATGATTCAGTATATGCCGACATAGAAAATCCTCTACAAAGAGCTGGAAAGATACAAGTAGAAGCGACATCTTTTACAATAAGTGAACCAACTGAAGAATACTACATAGAACCTTTATTATATAAATTAGCAAATGAGTATGAAAAAAAGATTTTAAAAGAACAATTTAATGTTTCAAAAATTAAAATTGAAACAATCAAATTAGAAAGAATGTTCGTTGACAAACTATTTGCCACAGAGTTTTATTATATAAGAGATATGTATATGGATGCAGCAAAACATTTATATGATATATCAATATTATTTAGTAATGATAAAATTCAAAAATTATTGGATAATAAAGAAGAATTAGACGAACTTTTAAAATATAAAAGACTAGAAGAAAAAGTAAGAATTGGAGGAATTGATGAAAATATTCAAATAAAAGATTTTAATTATTTTAAATTGAATTTTAGTAACGAACTAATTAAAGAATTTGAGAATATGCAAAGTAAATATGTATTAAATGAAAAATATAAAGTGAAAATGAATACAGTTAAAGATATATTAAATCAATTATATGATAGAATTATATTAAAGAACTATTAAGAATAATAAGTTATTACCAATTAACACCAATAATATTATATACAAACAAAAGAAATACTAACAATACAAAGGAAAACAGCCCCAAAAAAGTAATTTTTTATTAACAAAAAAAGAAGCAAAAATAAAAAAGTAAGAAAAATAGCCAGATTTAAAAAACACAAAACAGAATTATGTATAATAGATAATACAAAAATAAATAAATTATGTTGAAAATAAAAAAATCGATTGATATAATTTCCCATATAAATTAAAATGGGGAAGGAAGAAAAAATATGTTTCGATTTTATGCTAAAACAAAAGGAATAACAATAATTACTCTTGTAATAACAGTAATAATATTATTAATCTTAGCAGGAATAACATTATCAACACTAAGTGGAGAAGAAGGAATACTGCAAAAAACAATAAGTGCAAAAGAACAAACAGAAATATCACAAGATATAGAAGATTTATATCTAAAATATTATGAAAAAACATTAGAAGAAGCAGGAGACGAAGTAGAAATAGACGACTACTTAGATTATTTAGAAGAAAAAGGAATAAGCACGAAAAAAGAAAATGGAAAAAACTATGCAGAAGTAGAAGAAAGAATATATGAAATAAAAGAAGAAAATGGAGAAATAAAAATAGAATATGTAGGAAAAGGAAAAATAGATGATCCAAGAATTCAAGAAATAGAAATAGTAGAAAAAAGCAAAGAAAGCATAAAAATAAAAGTAACAGCACTAAGAATGGAAGAAGGAATATATCACTACTACATAGGAGAAGATAAAGATAATTTAGGAGAGCAAAAAGGTGAAAATGAAGAAGGAGAATATACATTTACAGATCTACAACAAGGAAAAACATATTACATAAAAGTAGTAGGAGAAAGTAAGAGTGGAAAAACATCAGAAAAAACAATAGAAGTAAAAATGGAACAAGTGCCAGATGCAACAAGTGAAAATATAAAATATGAAATAACATGGAAAGAAGGAGTAGCAACAGTAAAAGTAACAACAACAGAAGTAAATTACAAAATAGAAACAAGTGTAGATAACAAAACATATAGTAACATTGCAACAAGAACAGGATTAAATCATGAAGACAAAGTATATGCAAGGTTAACAGACGGAAAAAATGCAGGAAGAGAAATAGAAATAACAGTATTAGATGAAAAAGAACCAGAAATAAAATTAGAAAAAGTAAAAGTTACAACCAAAAGTATAGAAATAAGAGCAGAAGCAAAAGACGAAGAAACAGGATTAGTAGAAAGTAAGCCATACAAATACTATATATCAGAAACAGTAGACGGATATAGTACAAAAGAAAACGGAGCAAATACAGAAGGAACATATACATTTAATGAATTAAACCAAAATACAACATATTATATAAAAGTAGAAAGAGAAGATAAAGCAGGGAATAAAGGAATAAAAACAATAGAAATAAAAACAGAGCTAATTCCATCGGCAAGAGAAGCAATAGAAAGAAATATAGAATGGAATAGTAATGGAACAGCGAAAATAACATTAGAAACAAAAACGCAATATACAATAGAATACAGTACAGATAGAACAACATGGGAAAAATATACACAAGAAATAACAAAAGCAAATGGAGAAACAATATACATAAGTTTAACAGACGGAAAGAATAGAGGAGAAGACTACGAAATAAAAATAGAAGACAAAACAGGGCCAGAAGTGCAAGTAAGAAATACATCAAAAGAAGCAGACAAAATAACAGTAGAAGTAGAGGCACAAGATGAAATATCAGGAATGCCAGAAACACCAAAATACAGTTATTATATAAAGAAAGAGAATGAAGAAGAATACCAATTAATAGCAAGTGAGATAGAAGAAAAAACATATACATATAAAGGACTAACAGCAGAAAATACATATAATATAAAAGTAGAAACAAAAGACTTAGTAGGAAACAAAGGAGAAGGAAAAATAGATGTAACAACAAGAGAATTTGAATATACAGAAGGAAACGTAGAATGGACAAATCCTATATGGGAAAATGGAACAGCAAAAGTAACAATAAAAAATAATACACAGTACAATATGCAATATCAAATAATAGGGCAAGGAGAAGAAATAGACATAAATGGAGAATGGGAAACACCATTAGAAAAAGAAAAAACAATAGAAGGATTAAACCATGGAGAAAAAATAATAATAAGAATATATGACGGAACAAATGCAAGTAAAGGATATGCAGTATGTAATATAATAGACGATAAAAAACCACAAATAGAAAAAGTAGAAGGAAATGCATTAGAATGGACAAACCAAAATGTAACATTAAAAATAACAGCAAAAGATAATGAAAGTGGATTAGATCAAAACCCATATAGTTTTGACGGAGGAGCAACATGGCAAGAAGCAAACACAAAAACATATGAAGAAAATACAAAAGGAATAATAATACAAGTAAAAGATAAAGCAGGAAACATAGAAAATTATATAGAAGAAATAAATATAGACAAAATAGACAAAAAAGGACCAATAATAGAAATAGAGACACAAACAACCTCAAACCAAATAGAAGTAAAAGTAACAAAAGTAGAAGACGAAGGAGTAGGACTAGAAGAAACACCAAAATATAAATACTATATGTCAACAAACAAACAAGAACTAGAAACAATGCAAGCAGAGGAGAGTACAAATAGTACAAAAAGATATACAGAATTGGTGCAAAACACCACATATTATATAAGAGTAGAAGTAGAAGACAAACTAGGAAATAAAACAAAAATAGATAAAACTATAACAACAGGATCATTAGAAGTAAATGAAGACGACATAGAAATAGGAGAAATAACATGGGAAGAAGGAAGAGCAAAAACAACAATAACAAACAAAGTAAATACAAAATATAAAATGGAATATCAAATAATAAAAGAAGGAGAAGAAGAAAAACTAAACATAAAAGCAAATTGGATACAGTCAGAAGAACAAGAAACAGTAATAGAAAACATAGAAAATAAGCAAACAATATATGCAAGACTAACAGACGGAGTAAATGCAGGAACAACAATATCAAAGCTAGTAGAAGATAAAAAAGCACCTGAAATGGAAGTAGAAGGAAATGCATTAGAATGGACAAATCAAAATATAACAATAACAGTAAAAGCAAATGATAATGAAACAGGATTAGAACAAAAAGCATACAGTTTTGACGGAGGAGCAACATGGCAAGAGGAAAATACAAAAACATATGAAGAAAATACAAAAGGAATAATAATAAAAGTAAGAGACAAAGCAGGAAATATAGCGGAAAATGAACCAATAGATATAGACAAAATAGACAAAAATGGTCCAATAATAACATTAGAAGAAAAAGAGACAACAACAAATAAAACAACAATAGAAATAATAGGAAAAAAAGATGAAGGAGTAGGGCTAAAAGAAAACCCAACATATATATATTACATAAAAGAAAAAAATGAAGAAGAATATAAAAAAGAAGGAGAAGAAAGTAGTACAAGTCATACATTTGAAAATTTAAAATCAAATACACAATACACAATAAAAGTAGAAACAACAGATAAACTAGAAAATATAGGTAGCCAAACAATAGAAATAAATACAAAAAATTTATTACTTAATTCAGGAGACATAAAATTTATAGAAACAATCTGGAACAATAGTAAAGCAACAGTAACAGTAACAAATAGTAACACAGAATATGACATGCAATATCAAATAGCAAAAAATAAAGGAGAAATAGATTTAAATGGAAAATGGACAACAGTAAAAGAAAAAGAAATAAAAATAAACAACTTAGAAAATAAAGATATAATATATGTAAGGTTAACAGACGGATATAATGTAACAGAAGGATATGCAACATGTAATATAGACAATGTAGCAAAAGAAATATATACAGAAGAAGAACTAGCAAAAGAAACAACAAGAGCAGAATATGAAATATTAGGAATATCAGTAGCAAGTAATGAAATAAAGGTACAAATAGAAGAAGAGCAAGAAAACGCAACAGCATATAATTATTATTATAAAACAATAAATGAAGACGAATATAAACTAATAAGTACAAACACATATCATAATGAACCAGCAGTAATAACAGATATACAAAAAGGGGCAACATACAAAATAAAAGTATTAGTAACAGATAATAAAGGAAATGTAACAAGAAGTGAAAACACAGCAACAACAATAGCAGAAGAGGAAGCACAAGAAAATACAGAATATACAAATAATAGAACATATATAGACAAAAGTAGAGATTTAGAAATAAGAACAAATAATGTAGGAACAGAAAATGTACAAACAGAAACAGTACAAGCAGGATATACAATAAGTGTGCCAGAAACATTTAAAATATCAAATGTAGAAGGAGAGAAAAAGCAAGAAGAAGGAGTAATACTAAAAGACCAAGAAGAAAATGAATATGTATGGATACCAGTAAATGATGCAATATATGATGAAATAACACAAATACCAACAAGTACAGCACATACAAGTACATATAAGCCAATGGCAAAAAAACAAAGTGAAAATAAAGAATATTATGAAGGACTAATATATTCATATTCAAAAGGATTATCATATAGAAATACAAACTCTAGTTATACAGTAGGAAAAGCAGGATATAGAGAGCCAAGTTTAATAACAGGAAATGCAGAAGACGGATATACATGGAATATATTAAATCTACTTGGAGTGCAGTATGATGCAGGAGAAGAAAACTATAAAAATATATTAGGATTTGAAACACCAGTAGAATTTGGAAAATATTTAGCAAGTAGCTATAACAATATGATAACATCAGTAGACTCTTATGGAGGATTTTATGTAGGAAGATATGAAACAACAATGGAAGAAGTAGAAGGAAACATAAAAATAGGATCAAAACCAAACAGCAAAATATTATCAACAAATAATTGGTATAAAATGTATTTATATCAAGATAGTCAAAAATATGAAACAAACCCATATTCAAAAGTAAAAAGTGTAACAAGTAATATGATATGGGGAAGCCAGTGGGATGCAATGCTAAACTATGTACTAAAAGGAAAAGATGCAGAAAAAATAACATCAAAAATAGCAGAACAGAAAAATGTACAAAATAATTCTAAATCAGATGAAAATGATAAAATTAATAATATTTATGATTTAACATCAAATGCATTTGAATGGACTCAAGAAGCAAATAATACTAATGGAAGAGTATATAGGGGAGGAAGTTATGACAAGTCAACAAGTGGAACAGCAATAACAAGAGCACAAGTAGTACCAACAGACCAAGGACCAGTATTTGGAAGTAGAGTAGCCTTATATATGCAAAGTGTAAATGATGTAACAGGTCCGGCAGTAAAGATAAATAGTATTACATCAACATCAAATAGTATAACAGTAAATGTAAGTGCAACAGATAAAGAAACAGGAGTAGAAAAATATAATTATGCAATAAGTGAAAATGGAGAAACATGGGGAACAGAAATAGAAAGTACAGCAACAACATATAAATTTGAAGGACTAAAACAAAAAACAAGATACTATATAAAAATAACAGCAGTAGACGGGGCTGGAAATGTAGGAGCAGAAAAAATAGAAGAAAAAGAAACAACAGAATTAGGAAATATAGCTAAAAAATCAATAACAAGAACTCAAAAATATGGAGCAAATGGAAGTGGAATAGTAAAACTACAAATAACAGAAGAATATGCAAATACAGGATACTATATAGAATATCAAGTAGTAGAAGAAAATCAAAATATAGAAATAAATGGAGAATGGACAAAAGGAGATGTAATAACAGGGCTATCAAATGGACAAAAAATATATGCAAAAATATCTGACGGAACAAATAGAACAGAAGATAATTATGAAGAAACAGTAAGTGGATTAGAAGAATATGAATATTATACAAAAGGAGATAAAACAACAGAAAACGAGACATTAGAATATACAGACACAGAAGGAAACACAGCATATATTCCAGCAGGATTTAAAGTAGGAACAACAGACACAGTAAAAAATATACAAGACGGACTAGTAATACAAGACCAAGCAGGAAATGAGTATGTATGGATACCAGTAGAAAATGCAGTATATGATGAAAGCAAAGGAACATTGCCAACAACTTCAAGTGATACAAGTACATATAAGCCAATGGCAAGATATCAAACAGGATATGATAAGAACTCACCAAAAAAATATTATGAAGGAATATTATATAAATTTGCAAATACTTTTAAAACAGGATCATATGCAAGGTCAAAAACAAATACATTAGGAACAGCAGGATACAGAGAACCAACACTAGTAACGGCAAATGCAGACTACACATGGGATGTAGCAAAAGGAACGGCAAAAGGGGCAGGATATGATATACAAGAAATTTATTATAAAAATTTAGGTTTTGGAGCAAATAGTGGAGTAGAAGTATTTGATAGTTATACAGAATTTGGTCAATATATGAATAAAGAATATGCAAATATGGTAGAAAGTGTAGAAAAATATGGGGGATTTTATGTAGGAAGATATGAAACAAGCTTAGAAGGAACAGCAGGAAACAAAGATGCAATAGCACAAAGTAAAATAGCAAAAACACCAATAAATAATCAAAATTGGTATAAAGATTATTATTATCAAGACAGTAAAATAAACGCAAAAAATCCATACTATAATTCAAAAAGTGTAACAAGTAGTATGATATGGGGAAGCCAGTGGGATGCAATAATGAACTGGATGTTAGAAGATGAAAAAACAAAAGAATATATAACAGAAATAAGAGGAAATCATACAGATGCAGTTGCAATAACAGGAAGTTATTCAGATGACTTAGCTAAAAATATATTTGATTTAAGTAGTAATGTAGCAGAATATACACAACAAGGAGAAAGTAATTATAGAAGATTTGTAAGAGGAGGAACTGCTGGAAATATAAACAGCATAAGAGGAAGATATACAGCAAGTAGCTATAATGATTATTGGTCTCCACCAACAACAACCACTATACCATATACAATGAACTCATTAAACCAAGATGTTTCAGGAAATTTCTTAGGAACAAGAATGGTGTTATATATAAATAAAGGAACAGATGATAATACAGAACCTACAATAGAAATAGAAAGTACAGAAAAAGGAACTAATAACATAAAAGTAAAAGTAAATGCAATAGATAATGAGTCAGGAATAGAAAAATACAAATTTTATATAAATGATACGAATAATTTTGATACAGTAATTAGTGAAATAGAAACATATTCAAATACAAATGTATTTGAAGGACTAAATCAAAATCAAACATATTATATAAAAGTAGAAGCAATAAATGGGGTAGGACTAACAAAAAGTATTCAAACAGAAGGAATAACAACAGATGTATTAAAAGTAGAAAAAGGAGCAATAGTAAAAGAAAAAGTATATGGAAAAAATGGAGAAGGAATAGCATATTTTACAATAAGTGATGAAATAGATTTAGAAAAACAAGGATATTATTTACAATATCAAATAGTAAAACAAGGTGGAGTATACCAGCCAAATGGAAATTGGACAAAAGGAGATACAGTAACAGGACTATCAGTTGGAGATATAGTATATACAAGATTATATGACGGAGTAAATATATCAGAATATTATATGGCAACAAATATTACAGAACTAGAAGAATATTCAGAAATATATGAACAAACTACGAAATATGAAGATTATGAAACAGTAGTGAAAGAAGACGGAACAGAAGAGAAGAAGCTAGTAGGAACGGCATATATTCCAGCAGGATTTAAAGTAGGAACAGCAGATATAAATAGTAGAATAAAAAATGGACTAGTAATAGAAGATGAAAAAGGAAATCAATATGTATGGATACCAGTAGAAAATGCAGTATATGATGAAAAAACAGAACTTGCCCAATCAGGAAACACAAGTACATATAAGCCAATGGCAAGATATCAAGAAGGATATAACAGTAATACAGAAAATCAATATTATGAAGGAATATTATATAATTATAGTGGAACAAGGTCATATGTAATGAGTACAGCAAATAAATTAGGAACTATAGGTCAAAGAGAACCAAGTTTAGTAACAGGAAGTACAGCAAACTATTCATGGGTATATAATGCAGGAGCAGATTATGATGCAGAAAACTATACAACATTAAGTCCATTAGGAATAACAAGTACAAGTGATATGGGAATATATATAAATAATCAATATACAAAAGTAGTAGAAAGTATAGCTAAATATGGAGGATTTTATGTAGGAAGATATGAAACAAGTAAAACAGCACAAAATGAAGTACAATCAAAAAAAGACCAAGAAGTAATGGCAAATATAAATTGGTACAATATGTACTTATATCAAGATAGTAAATATACAGAAAACCCATATAAAGAAAGTACAAGTGTAGAAAGTAGTATGATATGGGGAAGTCAATATGATGCAATGTTAAATTATATACTAGAAGGAACAGATAA
>CALXAU010000042.1 GCA_944386355.1 uncultured Clostridia bacterium | reverse complement strand
ATTATACTTATTTTATTTAAAAGAATCTTTAAAAGTTGTTCCTAATCTAAATACTTTATATGTGCTGTATCTTTCTCTGGCAAGTGCTGTATAATATATTTGTGCTAGCTTATCTTTGCCTTGTAAATAGTCATATATGTTTGTATAATTATCAATTCCTGACTGAGTTATAATACTATCATAGCTTGCTAATTGTCTTTTTGGATAATAATAATTTGTAACACCTTCGTCATCATATACAGATTTTCTTTCAAAATCTACATTAAATACTCCATTTACAGTAGTTTCTGTATTAAGAACATTATTTAAATTTTTTTCTCTTACACTGTGATAAATACCGTCATCTGTTGTGATATAAATAGAATTTTCTGTTACAACTTCTTCATTTTTATTATTATTTACTATAGCATAACCATTATAAATTTTTCCACCTATATTTAGACCTTGCATAAAACTAATCATAGAAACATTGTTTAATAGTTTATCCCATTCATCTTCTTTTAGTGTTGGCATTTGAAAATCTGTTGATGAACTATCATTATAATAGTTATAGTTTGCAATTGCTATTGATAAGTTCTTTTCTATAGAATATCTTATTACAGATAATCTATGTGAGTTAAAGTTAGAATCTGGTTCTTCTATATCATTATTATAATCAAATATTTTACCTGTATTTAGAAAATAATTGTCTGCGCCTCCTCCTAAAATACTTGAAATACTTACTATATTTCCAGTTGAATCAGTATCTACTGCATCATCTGGAGTTAATACATCTAGTCTATAGTCCATAATCTTTTGTTTTAATTCTAATGCCTCTAAATAATATCTTTTAGCACTATCGTTTTCATTAAATGTTGCACCATTTTCAACTATTTTTTTGCCATTTAATAATGTAAAATAACTTCCGTCTGTATCTTTATAGTATTTTACACCATTTATTTTTATGTATTCATATAGTTGGTTTCCTATATATTCAGTTAATACTTCTGAATTAGGTATTGAAATGTTTCTATATCTTATATTGCCCCCTATTAATTCAACATTATCTAAAACATATCCTGCAATATTTACATTCCTTCCGTCAGCTGCTGTTCCTTGTATTGTTACATAATTGTCCAAAGCATATGTAATTACAACATCTAGTGTACTTCCCTTTTTATATCTACAACTATAATAAACATATGGTCTTAATCCTTCTATTCTCTCATTATCTTCTTTATATGTAGCATCATCTATAAACTTACTTTCATCATTTGTTTTTGGATCATCAGCTAAATGATTATGGAAAGGTGTATATATATAATAACCGTCATATAAAGTGTATACTAAAGCAGGTACATAATCTCTTAATTGATCTCTATTATATCCTGCTAAATTAAAGTTGCTTGATATAGAATTATAAAATGTATTAATAGATGCCTCTAAATCTCTTAGTTTTGAATTTGTTAAATCAGATGTACTACTATTTACCGTATTTAATTGAAATGCCCTTATTGCATCATATGTTGCATTACTTAACTTTGTATCATATGAAATTTGCAATTTTATCGTCTCTACTTGATTTTGTACATATTCAGATAAAATTAATGATATAGGCAATATTATTATTATAAATATAACTGCCATATGTTGAGTTTTCATTATCATCTTTCCTTTGTAAAAAAATCCGAAAGAAGGTGTCTTATAATATATATTTTTAATATTTAAAAGAGCGCTATAAACTTTTAGTTCCTATAATTTAAATGCTCTTTTATAAGTTCTATATAGACCCCTATTATTTACAATTATCTTTAAAAATATATATTATAGGACACCCTCTATGTTATGTTTAAACTTATTTTGCCCCATTTGTTGTTACAATTCCAGAGTGTTCAGCTGCAATTGTATATGTATTATTTCCTGTTACTGTATAGAAGAAATTCTTTAATTGTTGTGATAATGTAAGATTTGTATTTTTAACACTTGCTGATACAATATCTCCTTCTTTTAAAGCTAATATTCTATTGCTACTTGCATCCCCTAATTGTTCTAAAATTTGTGATGTGTACATAGAATAATAAACATTTTCACCTATTTTTTTAGAATTTGCTTGACTTGTTTTCTTTCCAGGATTTTCGTCTAATACTTGAACTTCCAATTCTACATCATAAGCATTTCCTGTTGCTGCAATTTCTTCTACAAATTTACCATATTTATCTAATGTTATTCTTCCTGTTGTTCTAATATCTTCAACAAATTCAGTTGTTGCAGTTTGTACAGATAATTGTGAAACATCATCTGTTCTATCTGACATTGTCATTAGTGGAAAAACAAACATTAAAATTGCTGCTAAAAAAATTGCAATTATTGTTATTAATGTATCACTCATAACTTCCTCCTTACAATACTTTTTTAAGTATTTCTTATATTTCTGTGTATGTTATTATTCTTTTCTGTGTTTTATTCGTAAGAGGTACTTCTCCTTCTGTATAATCTGGATCTGTTGGACTTGATGTTCCGTCTGATAAATCTTCTTGATAGTATATTCCAATAGATTCTTTGTATCTCTTATTTTTTATTATATCATATAATCCTGTAGAATTCAAGCTAATCTTTTTCTGTGCAAAATATTTATTATAATCAACTGTATCTCCATATATGTCATTTAATTTTGAAGTAGAATATAGTATTCCAAGTATAAATTTTTCTTTTTCTTCTTCACTTGGTAGAACTAATCCTTTTTCTTCTAAATCTATACTATTAAGAGTTTTTTCTTCAATAGTTCCAGGATTTAAAGTGTATAAATTATATACATAACCATTTTTTCCTATAAAAATAACCTTATAATTTTCTTTAAAAGCTCTATATATAGAAGGAATGATTGTTTCTATACCAACTATTCTTTCTGTTTGAAGCTTTCCTGATGAATCAACATTTTGTTCTACATATTTATAATTATATGTATCATCATTCGCTTCTATTAGAACTTGTGAGACTTCCCTTACTTGACTAAAAGATGACATAGCAATAGAAAGTGCCACAACAAATGACAACACTGCAAAGGCCATTTTTAATGCGTCTGCGACATTTTCCATTGTATATCATCCTTTCTCAAATTTTATTAATCATCCTTAATCTCAATTTCATGTATTAATCCTGCTTGATAAGTAAAAATAACCTCATATGTTTTTCCTGTTTTTACTTTTTCAACTGTTGGAGTATAATCTCCACTAGCTGGTGGAAGTGTAACCTTTGCACCTGCGCTTCCTTTAACTTCAATATATTTTTCTTTTGCTCCTTCTGCATATGCTGCTTGATTACTTGATATTACTAAATCTATCATTGCATTTACTTCTGATCCACTTTTACCATCACCTTCATATTGTGCAAATTTATTGTTAAATGCTGTTATTTGTTGTTCATCCATATTTACTGAATTTATTGTTTGTTGTGCTTGACTATAAATATATATACCTAATGAAATTAAAAGTATAACTATTAATATAGCTCCTGCAATTAATAATGCTTTTGATGCATTCTCCATATTTTTTACCTCCCTTCATAAAGTATTATGGATTTTTTGTTATATCTATTTTGGTAATTAATCCATTTGTATATGTAAATTTAACTTTATATGAACCTCCGCTATCTACTTTAGTAGCTTTTGTTGAAGTTTGATTAACAGCAACATTTCCTGTTGGAAGTGGATAGTTTATAGTAATATATTTTTCTTCTGCTCCTTCTGCAGTTGCTGCCTGATTGCTTGATATTACTTGATTTATCAAAGCATTAACCTCTGATCCACTTCTACTATCACCTTCATATTGTGCAAATTTATTGTTAAATGCTGTTATTTGTTGTTCATCCATATTTACTGAATTTATTGTTTGTTGTGCTTGGCTATAAATATATATACCTAATGAAATTAAAAGTATAACTATTAATATAGCACCTGCAATTAATAATGCTTTTGATGCGTTCTCCATAAAATTCCCCCCTTTCTTTATTTTTTATATATAAATTATAAAATATTAATAACTAAATTATTGTGTAATTTGTTCAAATAACATGTGTTTTACTCTTTTTGTTCTATCATGATATTGTATTTGAACACATTTAAACTTTATTTCATTATAGTATTTTACAAAGTTAGACATACCTCCACCATATAGCTTTTCCATGCTGAATGTGTCATCTACATCTAACATTTTTATATCTATCCTAATAGAGTTTGAATCATTTTCGATATATGTTCCGTCTTTTTGTTTTTCAACATTGTTTTGTTCATTGTTATCAACTGCTTTATTTATTAATGTTGTAAGTTCAGCACCATATATTTCTTTATCTTTATAGCTATCAAATTGACTATTTTCTTTTTGAGCTATTTTATAGTTTGCTTGATATTTTATGTACATATATGATATTGAAGAAACAATTACTATTATAATTGCTAGGAACATTACTATCTTTTTCATATTTCTCCCTCTTGAGTTTATTATAGCATTACATTTTTTTATTTTCAATATATATTTTTAACTTTTTTTACAATTTATTACAATCTTCTACAATATAGTGATATCAATTATTTTGGCCTAAAAGTAACAACATTAACTCTTCCTGTTACAGGATTTAATTGCGTACTACATGTGTACTCAGGTAGTCTTTGTGCAGTTTCTCCGTCGTCTTCTACTTCTGAATTCAAATTTTCTTGTTGTAATATTTCTTGTAATTGCTCATCTGTCTTTTTTTCCATATTTGAACCAGATATACCTGGTTTTATAAAATTAACTGTAACATAATAATTTGAATTACTTGCAGTTGTTAAATCATAATATGAATTATTATCTCTTGCTAAATTTACAGCTGTCATAACATCATATATTGTTATTCCTTCTTTTCCTTCATATGTAGTAAATTGTGAATTAAATTGATTTAATCTGTCATTTTCCATTTGTTTATGAAACTCTGCTGACTCAGCTCCAAATGACATAAACAAATATACAGCTAATGACAATATTAACACTGCTATTAAAACACCTGCTGCCATTAATAATGCTTTTGACGCATTTTCCATTTCTTACTCCTTACATATTATTTAAAAGATCCTGTAAATTCGAAGTCTAATCTTATTATTCTTCCAGTTTCTTGACTGTATTCTCTATAAACACAGTCAAAACTTCCTCTTTTAAATTGTGCATATTCATAATATCTACTTATATTTTCTTTATGATTACTAATCATTTGATTATATTTTGAATTTATACTTGTATAATTATCGACATATGTAATTTCTTGTGAAGATTTTATAATTATTGAATTAAATTTATCAATTGCTTTTTTCATTTTATCCTTCTTTTGGTCTTCTGTATCATATCTATTGTCTATAGAAGGTATTATTGAATTTATATTTGATGCTAATTTTTGTATTGCTTCACTTCCATATGTATTTTCTAAATTACTCATATTGTTTAATATAGTTTGTATAGCAGAATTTTGTACATTAGTATTAATTACATACTTTTGACTTTTAAAAAGTCTTATTGTATCATCACTAGTAAGTTTACTTCTATGGTCTTCTCCTTCATGAACAAATGTAAGATTAATAGTAATTGGTTCATATTTTATATCATTTGTATCAAAATCTGCCTTTCTTTTATTATAATCTATAGCTTTATTCATTAATGATAATAAATCACTACCTCTTACTCCACTTCTATCATAAGTTGAATATTCTTTATTAAATTCTACAAGTTGTTTTTCCTCTAAATTTCTTTCATTACTATTTTGATACTCTGATAAATTTACAAAGAGATAAACTAATGCAGATATTACCATTAATGCTATTAACATTCCTCCTGCTATTAATAAAGCTTTTGATGCATTTTCCATTATTACTATTCTCCTTTATATTTTATCGAGCTTTCATAGCGTTTGCAGCATTCATTGAGCTTGACATACTTGTTAATCCTATAAATACTAATGGTATTATCAAATAACCTACAAATAGACATACCATAGGTGCAAATCCAATTACTTTTCCCATCATTTCTTTTCTTTTTATTAATCTTTCATTTGATTCTTTTCTTTTTTCTTTATAATAATCTCTTTCTGATTCTAATTCATCAAATGCATCTTTAATAGGAATTTTTTCTACTGCTGCTTGAAGGCTTTCTATTATTCTTATTAATTGTGGATATGTAACTTCATTTTTCATTTCCTCTAATGCTTCCCAAGCTCCTGCTTCATAGTTATTTAAACATTTACTTATTGGACCTTTAAAAATGTTTGCATATCTTTCTAACCATTCTAGTATAATTTCAACATTAACTCTTTCTATTCTCATAAGCATTAATATAATTGTTTGGAATTGCATTACTTCATCTTCCATTTCAATTTGTCTCATTTTTGCTTGGAATATTAATAGTGCATATGGTGCCATATATCCAATTAATGCAAATATAAATGAAAGTAAAATTTCATACCATTTCATAAATTCTTGATTAATTATTTGCAATTTTTCAAAGATTTTTTCTGCATCAAGATCTATTTCTTCATCTGTAGCATCTACATAATATTCAGATTTTTTCATTTCATTTTTAATTTGGTCTATTGTTGTATTTACTTTTCCTCTAAATTTATCAAGGAAATAATTATGTATTTGTGTAACTTCCATTGCCTTCTTTTCATCTTTTTCTGATAGACCTCCGGATTAAATCATAATCTGTTGTTGGCTGTGTATATACCCAATTAATTGAAACAACATGTAGTTGATAGAAAAATATTAATCCCACAATAAATGTAACTATAGCTGCTACTATTCTGTTTATATATAGCCATTCAATTTTTAAATGTGATGCTGCATCTTTTAAAGTTTTTTGAACTTTTCTATGTTCTTTTGTACCTTCTTTAGGTATAAATAAGTCTACTATTTTCTTAACAAATTTATTTTTATATAATTTTGCTTGCCATGGATTTTCCATATTTTTAGTATTCATATTTGTAGAACCATTGTCTTTTAATTTTCTTACTAATAAATATGAAACTATTGCAATTAAAACAATTAATACTTGTACTATCATTCCAGGCTTACCCATATACCAAGCTTCTGTAAATGAAAAGTTTGATATTGCCCAACCTTTTATTGGTTCTAATAGTAGTACTGGTAGTACTGCAATTAAAGATAAACTCTGAAATACATAATTTAATTTATCTCTTTTTAATATCTCTAATTGCATTTCTTGTGTTATATTATTTACGTTTTTTAAGTATAATGATGCTCCGTCAACTTTTCTATCTCCAAATTCTTTTGTAAGATATGAAACTCCTGCAAATTCCTTTAAATAGCTATTTGGAGCTATGTCGTAATATTTTTCTAGACCAGTTTCAGGGTCATCTGAAATTAAAATTTCATAAATTTTTTCTCCCTGTCTTGATACATTTAATTCATCATCTTGTGATACTTGGTAAATTGCTTCTTCAACCATATTAAATTCATGATATGCATGTCTTATTTCTGAAAAGAAATCTAATTGTTCTTTTAATATCTTATTATCTATTTTATCAACAGAACCGTCTACCATTGTATCTATCATTACTACTTCAAATAATATTAATATTGAAAGTAATAATGGATTACTATTTGTAAGTAATATTGTAACTATTGCTATTGGTATTATTATACATAAAGCTTTAAAAAGTATTTTTGCTGAGTCTCTTCTTGTTGCATACTCATCATCTATATTTAAAATTTCTAATCTTCTTCTTATTTTTAATATATATCTTTTAAAAATCGGTATTCTTATAAAGCGAACATATAATTTTTGATAAAAAATTTCCATTGAGAATGATTGTTCTTTTGTACCTTTTTGTAAGTTTGCTATTTTTCTATAGTCCGATTTTTGCATACTTTTTGACATAAAGTAATATGCTATTGCAAGTATAAGGACTAACCCTACAGAGCCCCCCATTATCATAAGTAATATTTGGCTAGACATTCGCTAAAACACCTCCTATTCGCCTATTGTGTCTTTTTTCTTCCTCTTCCTCTTGTTTCTGGAGTAGCACTTACTTGTACTGTTTGTTTTTTACCTGCTTTACTTCCCCAATTTCTTTCTATAAATCTATCAAAATCTTCAACATCTGATTCGTCCATATTATTTCTCATTGCTTTTATGTTTTCATCTGATATAGGGTTTGTAATAACATATTCTCCATCAACATATTCTAATATATTTCTGTATGTATATAATTGTTTGTCTGTTGTTTTTGTAAAATATTGTGTTGCATTATCAAAAAATTTGTCGAATTTCCCTTCTAGTGTTGTTTCATTTCTGTGGTCATATGTATACTCATTTTTTTCTTGTACTGGAATACATTCTGTTACTCTTTCTATATATCTTCTACCTCTAAAGTCTTTTACTAAGTGAATATCAAAGTTTAAAACTTGTACAACTTGCTCTTCTGCTGTTTTTTCATTTCTGAACACACCTGCTCTAAGCATTGAGTTACGAAGTGCTGTTACTAAATCTGGAAATGTTTTTGCGTGGTGTGTAAATAATGTAAATTTAGATGCAACCTGTGCAGATTGTATCATCCAAGATGCTACGGGGTCTGTTGCAACCTCTCCTATGATGTTTACAGAACCGTCAGTTTTTTTCTGAACGTCCAAACACTCTTGTCCTGAAATTGTTTCTGTTTCCCTCATTGATAAGATGTTTCTTGTTGGATAAATTTTTCTTAAGTGTAACTCGAATGCAGTTTCTGTGATACGAAGGTTCATTGTTTCATATATGTTTTCTATCATTGCCATAAGCAATGTTGTTTTTCCGGCAACCTTGTTCTCCTGTTAGTGATATAATTCTAGCTCCTTTTACTAAATATTTTAATAATTCAATTAATTGATCTTCTCCTGAATATAATGCTTCTAGAGTTGCTCTCTTAACATCAAATTTTCTTACGAAAAATGCCCATGTTTCTGACATTGAAGGTCTTACAACAACAACACGAGAACCGTCTTTCATTTCATTTATTTTATAACCATTTGTATCTGATAATTGTCCAGGGTTATTGTATTTATATATATTTTGACATACTCTTTTTAGTTCTGCTTCTGTTCCAAAAGATAGAAATGCCAAACGTATTGATTTACCTTGGAACATTATCCAAATACTATCACAAGCTCTTGGAACTTTATGCTCAGATATTTGATTTAAGTAATCACTATCTGTTTGTGCAACTTGGCTTAAAAAGCTTTCTGGAAGACCAGAAACTCCGTCCTGATACACCGTCAATATTCATATCTCTTACTTCATCAATAGAACTATATCCTTTATATCTTTGATATATTCTTTGAACTACTACTGCTAATTTATCAGCAAAAGAAAGTGTTATTTTTTCTTTTTCATAAATATCACTTATTTCTTGTTCTGTTATAACATAAGAAGGTTTTGTTTCTCCTTCTACATATTTTAATACTGCTAAATTATATTTTTTTATTAATTCTGTTAAAGCTTCATATCCGAATTCTTTCTTATATGCATATATAAGTATATCGAACTTATCTTGTGCTGTTAGTAAAGATGGTATATCAAATGGTATTGATTTTGAAATATTTGTTTCGTCAACACCATATTCTTTTGAAAGTAAGTCAAAAATAATTTCTTTAACATACTTTTTATCATTAACATCTCCATATGTACAGCCTTTTAATGCCTTTTTTAATTCGTATTTTTTATTTTTTCTTCTTTTTAATTCTTCTTCTGAAAGTCCTATATCATACAAGTTTACTTTTGTTATTTCATCTAGTCTTTTCTTTACGAATTCTTGCATTTTGTCTAAAGTGTATGTTTTATCATCTATGTTAATTTTTTCTTCCACTTCTTCTTTTTTCTTTTTGTTAATATAATAGTAAATAAATCCTGCTATTCCAAAAAGAACAACCAAAATTAAAATAATATTTCCAATCGTCATTTTTATAGAATTCTCCTTTCTTTACATTTTTGACTGTAAATCTTGTAGGCGGTAAATTATATTCTCTGACGCTCTTTTTACTTCTTGTAAGAAAAATGAATTTCTATCTTCTGGATCAACTTTTCTTACTCTTAAGAAGAAGTCTGGAACTTTAGCTTCTTCGCTAGCTTCAAAAAATAATGTGTTATATGGTATTGTTAATATGTCCTTTTTTTCACCTAAATATCTTGAAATGTTTTTACAGTTATATTTTGAGTGTCTATCATATTTTCCCATTGATATTAATACTTTATTAGATTTATATAGTGGATTTTCTTCTCTTAATTCTGCAAAATTATTAATACTTTTTAATCTTTGACTCATATTAACAACTATTAAATCACTATCTTTTATTATTTCCTCTCTAATATCTTTTGGTACATTATCATCTAAGTCTACTATTACTAAATCATAATATTTATTAGCCATATTAATTATTTGTGGGTATAAGTCTTCTACTTCTAATTCATCTCCGTCTTTTCCTAACAATACTTCTAGCCTATCTTTAAATACTATTTTTGCGTAGTTTGTTATTATTTCTGGAGATATTTTATTACTTCTTGCAACTCTTACAAGTCCACTTATTCCACTTTGCATATCTACATTTCTATTTGGGCCAAAGATTCCTAAATTTTTTTTAGGTTTCTTTTCTTGCCAAAAAGAAGTTTTTATAACATCATTTTTTCTTTCTGTTGTAGAAATAATTAAGATTTTATAATTATGTTCTATAGCTAAATATGTTGATACTGCTATTATTTCCATTGTTTTTCCTGTTTCTTCTTTTTCACTGTTCCAAAAAGTTACAACTGACATTTCTATACCCCTTTTTCTATCATTTTTATATTTTTTCTTATCTGCGCTTCTGTAATATCTTGAAGTATATCATGTATTATTACAGCAAGTGCATCTTTATATTGTACACTTAATTTTTTTATTTTTATTTTAGCTACTCTTTGATTTTCTATTATTGTACTCGCATCTCCATTTTCTAGAGGAAAATATACACTAAAATCATTCCATATTATTTTGTAGTCTAAAGATAAAAAGTTTAAATAATCATCTTCTTCCTCCAACATGTCTTTTGAGTATAGTATTTTTGTTAATGTTATTGGTTCTTTTATTTCTCCGAAGTATTTCTAATCCTTTTTTTAGAGAATATAAATCAAATGATGTTACAAAATATTTTTTTTCTGCTTTTGGCAGATTAAAATTTTGTATTGTTTCTAAATTATCTGAATCTACTAACATGTAATCATATGGTAATTCTTGCTCAGTTTCAAAGCCCAAATATTCATTTATTAATTCGGGTTTTCTAAATCCAACTGCTATGTCTATATCTTCAAATTCAGTTACATATGTTGTAGTAGGATTTATTGCTGGTATTACATATTTTGCTTTTTGTATATTTGTTGCATCTACTACTATTACTTTTTTTCCAAAAGATGTTAACATTTTTGCGATATATATAACTAAATCTGTTTTGTCATATACTCCCATAAAGCCTATCTTCTTCATGTTATTCTCCCTTCTTTTTATATTTGGACTTTGATTTTTTATTTATTAATTACTTGTTGTGTTTGAGCTTGTGTTTGTGTTTGATGAATTTGTTGTAGTTCCGGTTGTGCTAGTTGCTGCTCCTGCTAAAGAGTCTAGATAGTTCTTTCTATTTGTTGCTGCATTTGTTGCACTTTCTTCTACTCCTGCTTCTAAGTTTGCTTGAGCTTCTTCTCCTATATCATTTAATATATTTTGTATATGTGTATTTCTTTGTTCTACTAGTTTGTTGTTATTATATCTTTCTACTAATGCATCTCTTGCTGTTTGAATAATATTTGGATTTCCGTCAATTAATCCTGATACTTCTGCGTTAGGTATATATGTTGGAGTTGCAGCTTTTTGTAATCCAGGATCTGTATATGTTGTTAAATATAGTTTTGATCCTTTTATTTTATATGCTTCAACTATTGCACAATTTAAATTTAGTATTTCTTCTTCTGTTAAGTTCATCCACACAGTATCTTCTAG
The DNA here is from genome assembly GCA_944386355.1 of uncultured Clostridia bacterium. GTDB lineage: Bacteria > Bacillota > Clostridia > TANB77 > CAG-508 > CAG-269. Next base: position 2,050 of record CALXAU010000042.1, on the reverse strand, counting down.
GTACATTCCAGCTCCGTCTACTGGTACTGTAACTTCTTTTTTAGATACAACTATATAGTCTGATCCTGATGGCATAGATATTCTTACATCTACAAAATCTCCTGATGCTATTTGTGTTGGTAATACAAACATGTTATATTCTTGTTTTCTTAAGTCATCTCTTTGTGGTTCATCTGTTTTTGCAATTAAATCTGTTGTTATTACTGTATTTGCTTTTAAATCTACTTTTGCAACTAATGGTACTTGATTTAATTCTATATATTCTTTATATGTAGTTGTTTGTCCATCTCCAATTGTAATTGTATTTTCTACATAATAATTATATTTGGGATTTCCTTGTTCATCTGTTACTACATCATATTTTACTTCTTTTTGTGCTTCTGTTTCTGAATCTACTATTGTTAATTTTGCTTGTTTTGTTTCTTCATCTACTTCTGTTTTTACAGCATTCCCTTCTTGATCTGTTAATGAAGTTATTTGAATATTTGTATAGTTTGTTATTGCGTTTGAAGGTGCTACAGATGCATCAACCTTCTTTTGTATTACAGCAGTACTGTCAATAACTTGTCCTGCTTTAATATCTCCTTTTAAAATATATACATTTTTTTGAGCAGCTTCTTGTTTTTTCTCTTCATTTGATATACTAACCAGTCTAAGAACTAAAAAGGCAATTACTGCTCCTGAAATTAATAACATTACTAGCATTCCTAGTAAAAATGAATTTCTTGCTTTTCTTTGCATTGGATTTGTTGCCATTACAAATTCCTCCCTTTATTTATATTTTTCTATATTTTTTTACAAAATAATCTCTTATTTTATTTTAACTCAATTGGTTTTAAAAATCAATCACTTTTAATGTTGTAATATAAAGTTAATACTTTTGTAATATTTTTGTAATATAATTGTAATATTTTTGTAATATTAATATATTTTTTATAAGATTATACTTAAAATGTTTTTTGTAATATTTGTATAATTTTTATTAAATATCCTTTAGAATATATTTTTCTAAAGCATTTGCCACTCCTTCTTCATTATTTCCTTGTGTTACATAATTGGCATTTTCTATTACTTTAGGAGCACTTCCTTTCATTGCAATTCCTAATCCTGCATTTTTTAACATTTTTAAGTCATTTATATTATCTCCTATTGTTATTACTTCATCTTTTTCTATTTTCTCTAGTTTTAAAATTTCTTGAATTGCAATCCATTTATCAACATTTTCTAGTGATATTTCTGTATAAAAATATTCTATAACTATATCTTGCGTTCCTTGTTTTATTAATTTTCTTGACATATGTAGTACGTCTAAAATTTCTATTCCTGATATTTCTTTTAGTTTTTTCCCTATTGCATTAAATATAAATTTATTTTCATCACATATTGTAACTTTTAAAAATTTTTCTTCTTTTAGATTTTTTATATATTCTTTCATGTTTTCTACTATTACTATGTTTGTTTTTTTATTTTCTGGTTTTTTTAAATTTTCTTTATAATAATATAGTACATTAAATTTTAAATTTTTTGCCAATATTGTTTTTTCTGTATATACATTGTAGTTTATACTGTTTTCTTCGCATAAATCTATTATTTCTAAAACTTTTTGTTTGTTTAAAAATTTCTCGTATATTATTTCGTCTTTTTTTATATCATATATAATAGCTCCATTTCCTCCAATAAAATATTCTTTTGAACCAATTTCTTCTGCAATTGCTTTTATTGAATCTATTGGTCTTCCTGAAGCAATTACTACTTTTGTGCCTTTTTGAATTACTTTTTTTATTTTTTCTTTAGTATTTTGTGTTACTATTCCATAACTGTTTAACATTGTTCCGTCTAAATCTATTGCTACTAATTTGTACATATTTTTTTCTCCTTGCATAATAATATTTAGGTTTTTATAAAGTTACCCATAAATCTTAATAGTTAATTATATATTTCTCTTTTATTTAACTTTTGTATTATATACTTTTCGTTTTTTTTTGACAAGATTTTTTTATAATTTTTTTCTATAAATTTCCTGTTTATTTTTTCGTTTTTTGCAAATGAT
>CALXAU010000041.1 GCA_944386355.1 uncultured Clostridia bacterium | reverse complement strand
TTGCTGTTTCATTAATTTTTGTTTGTAATATAAGGTTAAAGTTTTCTGTATTGTGATGAACATGATGATTGTGAATAAAATTAGACTAAAAATTAATAATAAAGTAAATATACCGTGAAAATTACTTAATAAAATAAACGAGAATATTATTGTTACGGTTGTGTTCAATATCAAAATGTCAAAATATTCGTTCTTATTTATATTTTTTAGAAAACTAAAACCATATTTAAATCGTCTAATTTTAAAAAACATAAATAAAATTAAAAAATTTATAATTACTATTATTAAAAGTTCTGTAAAATCATTAATATTAGAAAGTTTATTAGTTATTATGAATGCAACTAATAGTGAAATGAAAAAGAATATGCAATTCATACTGAAAGAAATAAGTGTTAATATAATTGAATAACCTATAGTATTTTTTGTAATATTAGAATTTATTATACTTATTAATAAAAATAAAACTATAAAAGAAGCATAAGAGTTAATGAATTCTTTTATAATGGTACAAAATATACATGTAAATAAGTAAAGAATATATGCTATAAAGATTTTTGAAATATTAAGATTTTTACTATTTTCAATTTTTAAATAAGAATAAAAAGTAAAAATACTAATGAAGAATAATTTGGTTAAATAAACAAAAAAATTCATAATATTGGTTTCATTTATAATGCTCATATAAAACATAGCACACCTCTTTATACTGTATTAGTAGCATAAATGTATTATATAATATCAAAAAAAGATAATCAATATTATTGTATAAACAAAAATTTTAATTATCTTTTTTACTTTTACTACCTCTTATTTAAATTGTAAATTCTATTTAGAACAAAAATATTAAGAATTATTTTAGAATAAAAAAATAAGTTATTAAATAATATTTTTTAGCCTACCCATTTAGTAACAAAAAGAGCAAGTTCTACAAAAAAGTCTATTGTTCCATTTATAAAATCCATAACTTCCACATCCTTTTTTTTTATTAGCACAACAATTTGTACCAATAAAAAAATACCACCTAGAGGCTTGAAAATAGTGGGTTTGAAGAGTGCATTACTATAAATATTTGTCGTAAAAGATAGAAAAATGTCGTATTTTGTAAGATATATATTTGCATGAAATAATTATTAGGAAAAGATATAATATTTGGATTTAAAGTGATAAAAATATTATGAAAATAGTTTGAAAGAAAAATATTTAATAAACATGTGTGCTTTTAAGGGAAGTAATAAAGGAATAAGACTTAAAATTTAAACACAAAAAAAGACAATTAATATTTTCTTGGCTACTGGAAATAAATAAATATTAATTGTCTTTTTTAATTTAGAAAATATATTTAATATATGCAGAAAAAAATATATATTTTCTAAAAGTACAAATTAATTGTACCAATATAAAAATATCATTTACAGTGCAAAAGTAAATGATATTTTATGATGAAATAATATGAAGAAAAATTATAAATAATAACATTTGATTATAATCAAAGAATTTTTTTAATTTTATCAACGTAATAATAAATAAATTCCATAGGAGTGGGAATACCAGTTTCATAATTTATTTTTGCAGTGTACAATGATGATAAATCTTCCAAAGAAGAAATTCTCCAAGCATGAATTATCGCATTTTGAATACCCCTAGTAATAGTGCTACTAGATTTTTTATAAATATTAACCAGATATTGGATAACACTTATATTAGAAGGTTTTTCAGAATTTTGTATTAAGTAGCATATTGCATCATGTATATATTTTCGTCCTTTCAAAGTTGGACCAATTCCAATTAAATCTAGTTCATGATAAATACATTTAGAAATCTTATTTTCATCTATTTCAGGCTCAGATGATAAACTTTCACTATTTTTAGAATTACAGTCTCTAAGAAGTAATAAAGTATTAATAACATAATTGCATGAGTAGTTTGCTTGTTCCTTATAAAGAATTAGATCAACACCATTCTTATGTAAAAAATTATAAGTAGCATCAGAATGAATATGTGTTGTAACAATTACTTTTGGCATATTAACTAAATTTAACTCTTTTAAAGCAATTAAGAAATCTAAACCTGTTCCATTACCAGATCCATTGTTTAATTCTAAATCTAGAATAATACCTTCAGGGTGCTTTTGTTTCACTATTTTTAAAGCTTCGATATCAGAATCAGTAACACCAATAAACTCAACATCAGATCTATTACTAACACAATCTGTAAAAGCTTTGCGTTCTTTCTTACTATCTTCAATCAATAATAAAGTCATAGCTTTATTTTCCATAAAAAAACCTCCTTTCAAATTAATTTTAACATAGTACAATATACCATAAAATGGTATAAAATACTACATCTAAGTAGTACACTTTACTATAAAGATAATTTATAAAAAAGGTTTTAATTTTTATTTATAATTTAGCTATAAATATTAAAGATATTAATACAAGATAGACTAGTTAGTCATAGCAGCTAAAGCACATTTTATACCGTCAACACTTGCTGACATAATACCACCAGCATATCCAGCTCCTTCTCCGCATGGATATAACCCTTTAATATTTGATTGAAAAGTCTCATCTCTTACTATTCTAATAGGAGAAGAGCTCCTGGTTTCAACACCAGTTAAAATACTATCAGGATTTGCAAAACCTAATAATTTTTTATCAAAATAAAGGATGCCTTCTTTTAATGTAGAATAGACAAATTCTGGTAAAATTTCACTTAAATTAGATAATTTATATCCAGGTAAATAAGATGGTTTTACACTTCCAATAAAAGAAGATTTTGTATTATTTATAAAATCTTCTACTCTTTGAACAGGTGCATAAAAGTTATTACCACCAAGTAAGAATGCTTTTCTTTCTAGGTTTTCTTGAAAATACATTCCAGAAAGAGGAGACGAATTGTCAAAATCATCAGGAGTTATATTAACTAAAATTGCACTATTTGCATTTTTTTCATTTCTTAAAAATTTACTCATACCATTAGTAACAACAGTTCCATTTTCACTAGAAGATGCAATAACACTTCCGCCTGGACACATACAAAAAGTATAGCAGGAACGACCAGTAGGACTATGATATGCGAGTTTGTAATCAGCAGGAGGCAATTTCAATTTTGTAATAGTACCATATTGAGCTTTATTTATCCATTCTTGTAAATGTTCAATACGAAGACCAACAGAAAAATTTTTCTTTTCTAAATAAACTTTTTTATCATATAAAAGTTTAAAAGTATCTCTACTACTATGTCCTATTGCTAGAATTACACAATTAGTAGGAATTTTTTTACTACATGAAACAGAGATTATTTTATTATTTTCAAATTCTATATCTTTAACTTTTTCTTCAAAAAGAAATGAGCCACCTTTAGATATAATATAATCTCTCATATTACGTATTACATGAATTAAATTATCTGTACCAATATGTGGTTTTGTTAAGTATAATATTTGTTTTGGAGCACCAAAAAAAACAAATTCTTCTAAAACTTTTCTACAAAAAGGATGATGTATTCCACTATTTAATTTTCCGTCAGAAAATGTTCCAGCACCGCCTTCTCCAAATTGCACATTTGAAGAAATATTTAGTTTTCCTGTTTTAAAAAATGTCTCAACATCTTTTTGCCTTTTTTCTACACATTTTCCTTGCTCAATTATAATTGGAGAAATACCATTTTGAACAAATGTAAGAGCAGCAAAAAGTCCTGCAGGCCCAGCTCCTACAACTACAGGATTGATGTTTTTAGGATTGGAAATAGTTGTGTTTGGAAAGTTTTTTACCTCCAACTTATTTATATGTTTGTATTTATTTTCATCTTTCATTTCTAAAGATAGAGTATAACAATAATGAACATCTTCTTTTTTCCTAGCATCTATAGATTTTTTTAAAATATTCCAAGAAATTATATCTTGTTTTGCTAAGTGATACTTTTTGCAAACAAAGTCTAGTAATTGTTTGTCTGTATAATCTTCTCTTATTTTAATATTTTCTAGTTTTAACATAATTATTTACTCCTCTAATTATTAATAACTTTTAACTTTTGTTCTAATTTCTTTTAAAATTATTTTTTAGTATAATTTCCATGCACAATTATTATAGATAAAAACCTATTGTTCTATTTCAAAACTAAGATTTCCTTCTTTTGAGAATATAATATTTATTAGTCCAATGTCTTCTTGAGTTTTAATTTCCATTATACTATTTTCGCATACTTTTACAATAAAAGCTTTTAATAAATTATTTTCATTAATTTCTGTATTATCTTTTTTCATAAATAAACTATATAAATTTATTAAAAATTTTATCTATTCTCTAGTAATAAATCATTGATATATTGTAATCTTATAAATTTTATTATATAAATGAAAAAAGTTTTTTGCAACTATTAAATATATATTTTTTTCTAATTTACTTACAGAATAATGGTTTTGCTTAATTATATAGTTTGAACTTCATCTATTTAGTCAATGCTGTCAACCTAAGATTATTATAATCATTTTGAAAACACTGCGTAAGCGACCAAATGAGTGTTAGCGAATGCGATTGGAGCAACTTACAGACTAGTATTTTTTATTCTGGAAGTTGCGACATACAAAGTGTTAAAAAATGATTATAATAATCTTAGGTTGACAGCATTGTCTATTTAGTAACACCATTAATTAGTAACCTAATTTACAATAATAACTTATTGAAAAAAATATATAAAAATGATAATATTTTTGTAAAATTCAGAAAACTAGGAGAAAAAAATTATGAATTTATTTTTCAATAAAAAAGAAAAACCAGAAAATGAAGGAAAATACAATGGTGGAATTAATGTAAAAACTAGAGATTTAATCTTTAAAGATTATCATAATATTACAGAAAAAGATAGAGGAACAAGGAAAGATGAAAAAGAATTATGTGCAATAGAATTTTTTACTAGGCAAGTAGGAGAAGGTGTTACATATATTTTTAAGAAAAAGATACTTAAATTAATTTATAATATAAACTTAGATAAAATTATTTTTAATGAAAAAACAGGATTTTATGAACTATGGGAAAAAGATAAAGTTATTATATTCGATAAAGCTTCAAATTATTTTTCAAGAGGTGAAATAGTAAACGAATTAGAGTCTAGAAAAAGATATGGAAAATGCCATTTAAGATCTATCCAGTTATCTCCTGCAATAAAAGGAGCTAATATTTTAACAGGATATACAACAATAGGAAAAGAAAAATTTTTGCATTCTGTTATAGAATTTGAAAAAGAAAATCAAACATATATTATGGATTATACTAGAAATTTTATAACACTAAAAGAACAATACATAAAAATAATGAATTTTAAACAATTAGCATCTGTTCCTGCTGAATATGTAGTAGATGATATAAAAAGGATATGTAAACCATTGGAAATAGAGAAAAATTTACCTTTCTATCTTATTTTTAGAAATGAAATAATGAGGGATATTGAAAGAAAAAATCCTTATTTTTTTAAACCAATAGGAGAAGGAGATGTATTAAAAGATTTTGGATTATATAAAGAAAATAAAAGAAAAGATGAAGATAAAAATACTTATCGATAATTATTTTTAAATGTAGACAAAAAATATAAATCATGATAAATTAATACAAAATGCATTTTGCCAAAAGATTTAAAAATAAGTATATATCAACTGTTTGTTATATTTAGCTATTTGTAGTATCAATAGTAGATATATAAAATGTAGTACTTACTTTATTTAGGCAAAACAAATTACAAAAAAGGAGAGAGAAAAAGTGAAAAAACTATTCACATCAGAAAGTGTAACAGAAGGACATCCAGACAAGCTATGTGATTATATATCTGATAGCATATTAGATGCTTTTTTAGAAAAAGATAAATATTCAAGAGTAGCATGTGAAACAGTAGCAACAAAAGGAGAAATTATAATTACTGGAGAAATAACATCACAAGCAAAAGATGTAGATATTGAAAAAATTGTAAGAGAAACTATAAAAGAAGTTGGATTTGATAATGAGAGTACAGATTTAGACTATAAAACATGTAAAATACACATAAATTTATCAAAGCAATCTACTGATATAGCGCAAGGAGTGGACAATTCTTTAGAAACCAAACAAGGGGAGAATGTAGAAAATTCAGAAGGTGCAGGAGATCAAGGAATGATGTTTGGTTTTGCATGTAATGAAACACCAAATTTTATGCCAATGCCAATATATTTAGCACATAAATTATCAAAAAAACTAACAGAATGTAGAAAAAATAGAGAGATATCATATTTAAGACCAGATGGAAAAGTTCAAGTAACTGTAGAATATGAACAAAATACACCAAAAAGAATAGACACCATAGTTATTTCCACACAACATGAACAAAATGTGGAAATGTCTATATTAAAAAAAGATATAATGGAAAAGGTTATAGAAAAAGTAGTTCCTCATAATTTATTAGATAAAAATACAAAATATTATATAAATCCAACAGGAAGATTTGTAATAGGAGGACCATTGGGAGATAGTGGTCTTACAGGAAGAAAAATAATTGTAGACACATATGGTGGATATGCAAGACATGGAGGAGGGGCTTTTTCTGGAAAAGACCCAACAAAAGTTGATAGATCAGCTTCATATATGGCAAGATATATTGCAAAAAATATAGTTGCAAATGGTTTTGCCGATAAATGTGAAATACAAATTTCTTATGCTATAGGTGTAGCAAAACCTGTATCTTTGTTTGTAGAAACATATGGAACTAATAAAATATCAGAAGATGAAATTATTAAAAAAGTGGAGAAAAAATTTAATTTAACACCAAAGGGAATTATAGAAACATTAGACTTAAGAAGGCCTATATTTAAGCAAACAACAAATTATGGACATTTTGGTAAAGAAAATTTGCCATGGGAACAAATAATTAAATTATAGAAATTTGATAATATGTGAATAGATAAATATATAACTTTCTATATATCTATTATACAAGAAAGGAATATTAAATGGAAGAAAACTGGCTTTGTAGAACTGAATTAATTTTGGGAAAAGAAAAAGTTGAAAGAATAAAAAAATCTAAAATAGCAATATTTGGGTTAGGAGGAGTTCGGTTCTTATACTTTAGAAGCTTTAGCAAGAAGTGGTGTAGGAGAGTTTATATTAGTTGATAAAGATGTAATTTCTGAAAGTAATATAAATAGACAATTATTAGCAACACACTCAACAATAGGAATGCCAAAAGTTGAAGTTGCCAAGAAAAGAGTTTTAGATATAAATCCAATAGCAAAAGTGAACATATTTCAAGAATTTTACTTACCAACAAATACATTAAATATATTGGACAATACAATTACATATATAGTAGATGCAATGGATACAGTAAGTGCAAAAATGCAATTGATTGAAGAAGCAAAAGCAAAAAGAATTCCAATTATATCGTCAATGGGAACAGGTAATAAATTAGAACCAAATAAATTTGAAATTTCAGATATATATGAAACTAGTGTATGTCCATTAGCAAAAATTATTAGAAAAGAATGTAGAAAAAGAGGAATAGAAAAATTAAAAGTAATATCTTCTAAAGAAGAACCTCAGAATATAGAAAAACAAATAGATAAAGATACTGGTAAACAAATAGCGGGAACAGTCTCATATATACCTTCTCTTGCAGGCTTAATGATTGCAGGAGAAGTAATAAAACAAATCTAAAGAAAAGGTAAAATAAATGAAAGAGAAGAAAACACAAAATATAAAAAAGAAATTAATAATATTATTAGTAGCATTTATGATATTTGTTACATTATTTATTCTTATTATTACAGGAAATATAGAAAAATTTGATAATACATGTTATAATCTAGTAATACAATTTAAATCAAATACATTAACACAAATAATGAAGATAATAACAAACATAGGAGGAAGCATAGGAGTACTTTCAATCCTTATAATATTAAGTATAATATTGATAATAAAGAAAAAGGAAAAATATGCCATTATTATATTATTAAATACAGTAATATGTGCAATTTTAAATTTTTTAATGAAGATAACCATTCAAAGGCAAAGGCCAACTGGATTTAGAATAATAGAAGAAATTGGATATAGTTTTCCGTCAGGACATTCATCTGTTAATATGGCTTTTTATGGTTTACTAATATATTACATATATAAAATTATAAGAAACAAAAAAATAAGAAGCATAGTGTGTGGAATTCTTGGAGTATTAATTTTCTTAATAGGTATTAGTAGAATATATTTAGGAGTGCACTATACAAGTGATGTTATTGCAGGATTTTTATTTGGATTATCTATATGTATTATATCTTCAATAATTTCAACAAAATATATTTAGAAAGAGGAAAAGGTTGAAAAATAATTACAATTTTGGCTGTGTTAAATTTGTTTTGCTTGCCCAAATTTAATTCTTTTCCAACCAGATTTGAACCTTTTGGAAAGGAATGAGATAAAATATGGAGTTAATAAAAAGAGAAAATACAAGAAAAATTATGGTAGGAAATGTACAAATTGGAGGTCAGAACAAAGTAGTAATACAATCTATGTGCAATACCAAAACAAAAGATGTAGAAGCAACTGTTAAACAAATTTTAGAATTGGAAAATGCAGGTTGTGAAATTATAAGAGTAGCTGCACTAGATGTAGAAGATGCAAAAGCAATAAAAGATATAAAAGAAAAAATTCATATACCAATAGTTGCAGATATACATTTTGATTATAGAATTGCATTAGAGGCAATAAATGCAGGTGTTGACAAGGTTAGAATAAATCCAGGAAATATAGGTTCAGAAGAAAGAGTAAAAAAAGTAGTAGATGCATGTAAACAAAGAAAAATACCTATTAGAATAGGAGTAAATGCAGGTTCTTTAGAGAAAGATTTATTAGAAAAATATGGTAAACCAACAGCAAAAGCAATGGTAGAAAGCGCAAAAAGGCATGTAGAAATACTTGAAAAATTAGATTTTTATGATATCGCAATTTCATTAAAAGCTTCTAATTTAGATTTATGTATAGAAAGTTATTTAGAAGCTGCAAAAACATTTAATTATCCATTACATTTAGGAATAACAGAAGCAGGCACGGAATTTAGTGGAACAGTTAAGTCTAGTATTGGAATAGGATATATGTTAAGACAAGGAATAGGAGATACAATAAGGGTATCACTTTCAGATGATCCAGTAAAGGAAATAAAAGTTGCAAAAGAAATTTTAAAAGATTGTAATTTATATAAAAAATCTCCAACTTTAATAGCTTGTCCAACTTGTGGAAGAACACAAATAAACTTGATACCTTTAGCAAAAGAAATAGAAAATTTTTTGCAGAAAATAGAATCAGACATAACTGTAGCTGTTATGGGGTGTGCTGTAAATGGGCCAGGAGAAGCAAGTCAAGCAGATATAGGGATTGCAGGTGGAATAAAAGAAGGATTATTGTTTAAAAAAGGAAAAGTAATTAAAAAAGTAAAACAAGAAGATATGGTAAAAGTTTTAGAAGAAGAAATTCTTCAAATGGTAAATAGTGGTTACAATTCATAACAATAAATATATAAGGAATAAAAAAGTTGAAAAAGTTAAATCTTTTCCAACCAGATTTATGCCTTAGGAAGGAATGCAAGTAAATATGGAAATAATAATTGGGAAAACTGCAGGTTTTTGCTATGGTGTAAAAAGAGCTGTAGAAGGTTGTATTAATGAAATAGAAAATGCAAAAGAGAAAATATATTGTTTAGGAGAAATTGTTCATAATAAACAAGTTGTTGAAGAACTTGAAAGAAAAGGAATTCAATTTATAGAAGATATGCAAAATATAAAAGGAAAAGTAATTATTAGGGCACATGGAATAAAGAAAGAATTATATGAACTTGCCAAAAAAAATAATATAAATATTAAAGATTATACTTGTCCTAAAGTTTTAAATATACATAATGTTGTTCAGGATTATGCCAAAAGAGGATTTTATATAGTTTTAACAGGTTCAAGTAAACATCCAGAAAATATTGGCACTGTAAGTTATGCTGAAAATAATTATTTTATTTTAGAAAATAAAGACAATATAAATAATCTTTTACAAAAAATAAAAGAAGAAAAGATACAAAAAGTTTTGTTAATTTCTCAAACGACTTATAATTTAGATGATTTTCTAGAAATTTCGAAAGAACTAAAAGAAAGAATTCCTAAGGAAGTAATTTTAGAAATAAAAAATACTATTTGCAATGCAACAAAGTCAAGACAGGAAGAAGTAAGTGATATAGCAAAAAAAGTAGACAAGATGATAATTATTGGAGGAAAAAACAGTTCAAATACTAAAAAATTATTTGATATTGCAAGTAAACATTGTGATGATACTATTTGTATTGAAACTTACAAAGAAATTGAAGAAGAAGATTTTAATAAATATAATAAAATAGGCATTATGGCCGGTGCTTCAACTCCTGAAAAAAGTATTGAAGATGTAAAAGAAATAATAAAACACTTTACTTAGTAAAGTGTTTTATTAGGTGCAAGTATGAACTGTAGCAAATGTCGATTTTTGCGATAAAAAAAGTTGAAAAAATATTGACAAAAGGTGTAAAAAAATTTTATACTTATACAAAATTATATAATTTTAATAAATTTAATTCATTAACTTTTTTTCTATAGAAATTTTAAGTCAACCTAAAGGAGGCATATATTTTTAATTAATATATGAATAGAAAATTTATATCAAAAAGCAATTTAGTATTAAGAAAAGTGTTAAATTCAACTGATAATTTAGACATAATAAAAAATTTTATAGAAACTTTTTTATCAATAGAAATAGTAAAAATAAGGTTAAATCCATATCTACAAAAAAGGGCAGATTATTTGCCAGCAGAAGAAAATTTTGGAATAGCAGATGTAAGAATTTTAACAAAAGAACAAGAAGAATATAATATAGGAATTCAGATAATCGACGGTTTTTATGTTCAAAATAAATTACTTTTATATTATGCACAAATTCATACAAATCAATTATTGTATGAAGAAAATAAAAAAATTGCAAAGACAATCACAATAAATATTTTAGATTTCAATTATTTTAAATCAAAAGAATATCATAAAAAAATTTTTGTCAAAAATCCCCAATTAGATACAAATATAATAGAAAAAATAGAAATGCATATCATAGAACTTACAAAATTCTCTAATAATGCCCAAAAAGATTTAACAAATAAAAGTGCTTGGATGAACTATTTAGTAGGAAAAAATGCTAGTATTATAAATACAATCAAAAAAGAATTTGTTTATATACGAAAACTTGATAATTTACTAGAAGAATTTTGGAATAACGAAAGAATGGAATAGAAAAAAGAGTGCATCTAATAATCAATTTTTCAAAAATTAATTATAGAACACACTCGTAGTAAGTTTTTTAATGACCTTCTGTTAATGTTTGTTTTAATGTTACTTTTATTACAGTACCTTCTTCAACACTTGTATTTTTTGCATAATCTTGAGTTACAACAACTCCACTTCCTTCTGAGCTAATATTTAAGTTTTTGCTTTTTAAAGAATTTGTAGCTTGAGCTAAAGTCATTCCTTTTAAGTCAGGTACAGTAACAGAAGTTCTTACTGTATTATCACTATAAAGACAAATTATAGAATCTTTTTTTAGCATAGTACCTGGTTTTGGAACTTGGTCTGAAACAATTGTTGAATTATTATCACCAGAAGAAATGATTTTGCAAGTAAATCCAGCAGAAGTCAATACTTTTTGAGCTTCAGTAACTGTTTTATTTCTTACATCTGGAACAGTAATTAAGGAAGAAGATGATGACTCTTGTTCAGTACTATTAGAAGGAATTCCTAAATATGGAAGAATTTCTGATAGCATTTGAGAAACAACAGGGGCAGCAACTTGTCCACCTTGGTAGCTATCTCCTTTTGGATCATATAAAGTTAGAAGAATACAAACTTTAGTATCTTCAACAGGAGAAATTCCAACAAAAGAAGCTACATAACCTTCTTCCTTATTTTTCTCTAAAGGTTCAGAAGTACCTGTTTTTCCACCAACAGAATATCCAGTAACAGCACCATGTTTACCAGTACCAACTGTTACAACAGATTCCATAAGAGACTTTACTTTATCGGCTGTTTCTTTAGATAATACTTGTCTAACTTCAGTAGGGGCAATTTCAGTAACAGCTCCAGTGTCTGTATTAGTGATTTCTTTTACAATACGTGGTTTCATTAATATACCGTCATTTGCAACACATGATACAGCTGTAATCATTTGAAGAGGTGTTATATTTAATCTTTGCCCGAAAGACATAGTTGCTCTTTCAACAGCACCAACTTTTTCTAACGGTTGGAAAATGCTATTTTCTTCACCATATAGACCAACACCTGTTTTATCAAATAAACCGAAAGCTTCATAATATTTATATAATGTTGTTGAACCAATACGTGCACCAAGTTGCATAAAAGCAGGATTGCAAGAATTGCATAGAGCATTTCTCAAAGTCTGAGATCTATGAGGTTCAGCTCTCCAGCAATCTATTTTTCTATCTTCTACTTGCTCATATCCATTACAATAAAAATCATTTTCAATATCTGTACCTGTTATATTTTCTTGTAGAGCAATTGCAGAAGTAATTATCTTAAAAGTTGAACCAGGTTCATAAAGTTCAGATACTGATTTATTTCTCCACATTGAATAAATCGCATTAGTTTCTTCTTCATCTGATAATGAATTATAAGTTTTTTGTAAAGTAGAATTTGGAGTGTATGGATTATTTAAATCATAATCTGGATATGAAGCCATTGCAAGAATATCTCCATTTTCTGGGTTCATTACAATTACATTTCCACCTTTTGTACAATTATTATCATCAACAGCTTGTTTTAGATATTTTTCTACAATTGTTTGAATATTATAATCTATTGTTAAAGTAATATTACTTCCGTCTTCTGCTGGAATATAAGTTTCTTCTGTATTTGGAATTTCTTGCTGAGATCCGTCTTTAGAACTAACTATTTTTCCAGGTGTACCAGTTAAAACTGAATCCCACTCATATTCTAAGCCCCATAAACCTTGATTATCATTTCCACAAAATCCTAAAACATGAGAAAGTAAGTTAGAATATGGATAATATCTTTTTGTATCTTCATCAATATTAATACCAACTGATATCTTATTTTCTTCCATCCAATTTTTTAACTCTTCGACTTTTTCTTGTTCTACTTTTTTTACTATTGTTTCAACAGAAGAATTGCTATTAACCTTTTCAAGAACTTCATTATAATCTAGAGAAAAAATTTCAGACAAACCTTTTGCAACCTTTTCCTTTAATTCTTTAGTTTTTTCATCATCAGAAGAGTCTTTTATTTTTGTTGGATTAATAGTTATTGTGTCAACAGAAGCACTAATAGCCAAAGCTTTTCCTGTAGAATCATAAATATTGCCACGTTTTGGACTAATTATTTGATTAATGTTTTGTTGGTTATAAGCAAGTTCTTTTAACTCAGCACCCTCAGCAAATTGTATAAACCCAATTCTTATAATCAGTGATAGAAAAATAGCAAGAATAGAAATAAGTAAAATTCTTAGAATTTTAGTATTAACAAAATTAGGTGATTGAAATTGTTTATGAATTTTTACTATTTTATCAGAATTCGAAACTCTTTCATAATTAGTGTTTTCTATTCTATTTTCAAAATCATCAGATAAATTCAGTTTATTTTTATTATTTGAGATTTTGCTAGATTTTTTTCTGGAATTTTTATTTTTCATATAATTTACTTTATGCTAGTGTAAGTTCTAACATAACTGCTCCTTTCAATATATTTATAACAGATTTTCTATTATAACATTATATAGAAAACAATATTCGAAACACAAAGTGAAAATAAATATTATATATTTTATTTTCAAAAGAAAAATAACAGAAAATCTCTATATAACAAGGTTAAGTTTAATAAGTCTGTCTAAGCGAAATAAGTGGTATGTGTTTGCACAACTTACAAGGATAGTTTAGCAAAACGATTTTTGTTATTGTATAGGAAAAATCGACTTTTATCTTGACTTTATACAAGATTTTTCCTATACAACAAGGTTAATTTA
>CALXAU010000040.1 GCA_944386355.1 uncultured Clostridia bacterium | reverse complement strand
ACATTTATTCACTCTCTCATTTATCAGTCGCCAAAGGGGCGGCGACAAACACATTTATTAAAAACAATGATGTTCTTAATTATTATATTCATAATAGCATAAAATATAATATATTGTCAATAATTTTTATCCTGTTATATTAAATATCTTTCATTTAAATAACAAAAGCTTGCTAATCTTACCTACTGGCGGATATAGCCTCTTCTATAGCAGCTAACCATTTATCTATATTTTTATCTATTTCTACTTGTTTTCTTATTAGTTCTGTTATTTCTCCAGGAGTGATAGCTTTATTTATCATTAAAAATCTAATATCTGTCCACACTTCTATTTTAATTATTTTTTTTGCTTGTAAAAGACACATATATTGTTCTTCTACGTCATTACTTAAAAGTGCTTCCATATAAATTTTCCTTAATTATATTCTTTAATCTGATAGCTTCTTACGAAGCTTTATCAGATTAAAGGTAAGACATTGTTAACATAACTTCTTTATATACTTTCTAATTCTAGTTGTTCTAAATTTTTTCTTTGGTTTTCTAATCCTTTTTTTATCATTTGGTTTTCCTTCCTTTCCCTTCATATCTAATTTTACTTTTCCCTTTTAAAGTTCTTTTTATTCTTTTGTTTATGTCTAATAGTATATATTACTGTTTTATATTTGTAAATGTTTTTTCTTAATGTAATCTATTTTTAATACTTCTGTAATATTTTCGTAATAATTATTATAATAACCTTTAAGGTTGACAAAATATTTAATTGTCTGCATTTTACATTGTTAATGTTCCATTTGGAGTATTTGTAATAACTAAAATATCTTCTTCTCTTCCATTTTCAGCATTTATATATACTAAAAATTCTGTATCGTCTATCTTTCCTTTAAATTCGTAACAAAGTATTTCTGTTTGCCATTCTGTTGGAATATATGCTAAACCTTCACTTTGTATATTTAATTGTTTATTTAAAGTTTTTTTAGCT
Source organism: uncultured Clostridia bacterium (assembly GCA_944386355.1). Taxonomy (GTDB): domain Bacteria; phylum Bacillota; class Clostridia; order TANB77; family CAG-508; genus CAG-269. The sequence continues at coordinate 13,401 of CALXAU010000040.1, read as the reverse complement.
TCTTCTTTTGATATTTTAATATTTTGAATATTTCTAGTTGTATGATTATTAAGATATCCTGTTGTTTCTATTCCTAAAACTTCTCCGTTATCTAGTGCTATTTTAACTTTAATTAAGTCTGGATACATTAATACTCCGTCTTGCTCATAAGCATAATTTACAGTTACAATTCCTTCTTGTTTTAAGAAGTAGGTTTCTTTCATGTTTGGAAAACCTTTTTCTTCTAAATATTTTTTTCCTATTTCATTTGCTTCTTCCTGAGTAATTACTTCAGTATTTACTTGTCTATCTGAATTCATATATACTATATGTGCACCCTTTTTACTTATTGACATATTTATATTTTGATCATTGTTTGTTTTTATTGAAAAGTCATATGAAGGTATACTTGCATTTTCTGAAAATCCTAAATTTGATATTTCTTTTATATTATCTTTTCCTACAAATTCCTCTACTTTCTTCTTTGCTGTTTCTTCATCTACATCTTCACCTGTTAAACCTCTTTTTTCTTGATTTGTTAAATGTTCAGAATATGCACCGTCATATATTAATCCTGAATATTCATGAAAATTTTCTTCTAAATTATCAAAACTTTCTTTTGATATATTGCTTACTTGTGTAGCAAATGCTACTGTTCCTTTTTTAGTAAGTTCACCCCATTTTACTCTTCCTGTGTTTATATCATCTGATAATTGATTTAATGTGTTTTTTAGTTCTGTGCTATAACCATGTAATTCTTTTAAATTCTTTAAATCTTCTTCATTTAAACTTTCATTATAAATATTTTTTCTTGATAGTGAATAACTATAATCACTTACTTGGTTTAAAAATTTTTCTGTAGTTTCTAGCTCTTGACTTTCTATTGGTAACATTGACAAGTAGCTTTGAGCAAGATTTGCTTCTCTCCATAAATTTGTTAATGTTTCTGCTCCTTGTTCAGGTGTTGTTGATATTAAAGATTTTGCTAAATAGATATCTACATTTTGCACATAGTCTACTAGTTCATAAAAAGCCATATTATATCTATTTTCTGAAGTTTGCCTATATTCTTTTTGCTTATTATACGAAATCACACCAAGTATAACTATTATAAGAAAAAAGACACCTATTACACTTAACATATGTCCTTTTTTTAACCTATTTTTCCAATCTACTAATTTATTCATTTTCATCTTCCTTTCTCGTATAATACATATAATATTATAAATTTATATCATTTCGGCATTACTATTTACAGAATCTGTGTTTACCTATAGTTTTAACATATGGTCTAGACCATATCCATTTATTTGTTGCCGTATCTGGATTAAAATAATATATACAACCACCAGTCGGATCCCAACCATTTAATGCATCTTGAGCAGCTTTATAAACTGTTGAATTTTCTGCAATTGGTACATTTATCTGTCCATCAGCAACAGCTGTAAAAGCTCCACTTTGATAAATTACTCCTGCAATTGTATTTGGAAATTGTGAGCTTTTTACTCTATTTAAAATTACAGCTCCAACTGCAACTTGTCCTTCATATGGTTCTCCTCTTGCTTCTCCATTTATTGCTCTTGCCATTAATTGTATATCAGATGTATTAGATGTTTTTGCATAACTTATATCTTTAAAATTTTCTTCGTTATCCACAAATATTAAACTAATTGTGGATAATAAAAGTATTATGCTAAATAATACTTTTATTTTTATTACTCTTTTCAAAAAATCACCCTTCTTATATTATTTTTACAGCTATTTATATTTTAGTTTATATTTTTAAGTAATTATAAATAATTTTAATTTCACATGCTGTAAATTGTACTTTTTAATTTTTTTATAAAATTATTATTATTTTGGTTTTTTTTCCAAAAATTATTCTATTTTTTGAACTTTTTAATTATTTATGGTAAAATTGTTAAAAACTATTATTCTTAATGTCTAATGGAAAGAAAAATCTTTCATAACTATATGCTCTTTTGGAGCTAAGTAAGAAAGGAATGGAATTTTATATGAAAAAAATTTTAATTTTTTATGCATCTTATGGTGGAGGACATTTAAATGCTGCTAAATCCATTGAAGAATATTTTATAAAAAATTATCCTGATGTTGAAACTAAATTAATAGATTGTATGAAATATGTAAATGTTGTTTTAGAAAAAATAACTACTACAGCATACAAAGAAATGGCAAAAAAAATGCCTTGGGCATGGGGGAAAATATACGAAGATTCTCAAAAAGGACCTTTAGCTCATATTTCTTCTCGTTCAAATAAAATTATGGCTATTAAATTATTAAAATTATTAAAATCAGAATTACCAGATTTTATAATTTCTACACATCCATTTGGTAGTCAAATGTGTAGCTATTTAAAAAGAAAAGGAAAAATCTCTTCTGGTCTTGCAACAATTATGACAGATTTTGCACCACACGATCAATGGATTGTAGGTTCTGATTATACAGATTTATTTTTTGTAGCACATAATAAAATGAAAGATTATTTAATTAGTAAAAATATTCCAGAATCTAAAGTTTTTGTTACGGGAATACCTATTTCAAGTAGATTTTTAATAGATTTTTCTAAAAAATCTATTTTAGATGAATTAGGTTTTTCTGAAAATAGAAAAACAGTTTTGTTTTTTGGTGGTGGAGAATATGGTCTTGGTAAAAACAGAACTTTAGAAATTTTTGAAAGTCTAATTACATATTTTGATAATTTACAAGTTATTGCAATTTCTGGAAAAAATCCTAAAATGAAAGAAGGTTTTTTAGCTCTAGAAAAGAAAGCAAATAAAACTTGTACTATAAAGGTTTTAGAATATACAAATAAAGTTCCAGAGTTTATGAGTATTTCTGATTTTGTTATTACAAAACCTGGTGGGCTTACTACATCTGAAAGTTTAGCTTCTTCTCTTCCAATGGTTATAATAAATCCTATACCAGGGCAAGAAGAAGAAAATGCTCAGTTTTTGGAAGATACAGGAGTTGGAATATGGATAAGAAAAAATTCTTCCCCTAAAGAGGTTTTTGAGAGTATTCTAAATGATCCAAATAAATTATTGAAAATGAAAGAAAATACTTTTATTTTATCGAAAAGAAACTCAACTTCTGATATTTGTAAAATTATAAATCGGTTTTAGAACAAATCGGAAAGCCCTTCGCTTCTACTAAATATTAAATTTTTTCTTTGGCTTTTAAGTTAATTTGTGTGCATAAAATTTTAATATTTTTACACACAAAAATATAACACCTCATATATTTAATTAAGAGGTGTTTTTATGTGTAATTCTAATTGTTCTGGTTCTAATTTAATCGGTCTTTCTAGTTCACTTGCCTTAATTGTTAGCCAAGATTTATCAGCTGAAGAACTAGGCATTTTAGCTGCATTTTTCACTTCTTTTGCAGATAATTTAGCAATTATTGCTACAACTAAAAATTCTTGTGAAAATAATATTTAATAAATTTTTTCAAATTTATATTTCTCTTCTTCCTTCTAATGCTTTTGTTAAAGTTATTTCATCTGTATATTCTAAATCTCCACCAACAGGAATACCATGTGCTATTCTAGTTACTTTTATTCCTAATGGTTTAATAAGTTTAGATAAATACATTGCTGTTGCTTCTCCTTCAACTCTAGGATTTGTTGCTAGTATTACTTCTTTAACAGTTCCGTCCATTAATCTCGAGAGAAGTTCTTTTATTTTTATATCATCTGGACCTATTCCATTTATAGGTGAAATTGATCCATGAAGTACGTGATATACTCCTTTAAATTCATGTGTTTTTTCCATAGCTACAACATCTCTTACATCTTCTACTACACAAATGGAAGTCTTGTCTCTTTTTTCATTAGCACAAATAGGGCATGGATCTGTATCTGAAATATTATAACATTTACTACAATATTTTAAATTTTTCTTTGCTTCTAATATTGATGACACAAATTCATTTGTTTGTTCTTCTGTGCTGTTTAATATATAAAAAGCAAGTCTTGCCGCTGTTTTATGCCCTATACTTGGTAATTTTTCAAAGCTTTCTATTAATTTTTCAATAGATGGTGAATAATATGACATTTTTTCTTTCCTTTTACATAAATCCTGGTATATTAAATTTTCCTAATTGTGATGCTTGTTCGCTATCTACTTTTCTTAAAGCTTCATTAACACATGTTATTATTAAATCTTCTAACATTTCTACATCTTCTGGATCAACAACTTCTGGTTTTAGTTTAACTTCTTTTAACATTTTTTCTCCTGAAACTTTTACTGAAACTGCTCCTCCACCAGCTGTTGCTTCAAATTCTTTTTTTGATAATTCTTCTTGAGATTTCTCCATATCTTCTTGCATTTTTTTTGCTTGTTTCATTAAATTGTTTATATTCATTCCTCCAAAATTTCCCATTCCTCCTGGAAATCCTCCTCTTTTTCCCATATAAAAATTCTCCTTAATATTAATATTTAGGTTTTTAAAAGGATACCTATAAACCTTTTTTATAAATTTTAATATATTTTTACAGCTGTTAATTGTAACATTCTATTAAATTTATTTTTTAATCTGTTATGCTAAAAGGTATATCTGATTCTTTAGCTAGATTTTGCAATTTTTCTTCTTGTGTAATTATTCTGTCTGCCTGTGGGGCTGTTATATATTTTATATTCATTTCTTGATGACAAGCTTTAGACACTAATAGTTCTATTTCTTTCTTGTTTTCTGGTTTTTCTAAAACTGTTTTTCCAAATGCTGTCATACCATTTAAAAATTCTATTCCTATTGTCATATCACTTATTTTAGTTGCTTTTGTATTTATTAAATTTGTATATAATACAATTTTTCCTTCATCTTTTAATTCATTTACAACCTTAGGCCAAAATTTCTCTGGTTCTAAATTAATATTAGTATTTTTTTCTAAAGGTTCTTTTTTTATTTCTTTTGGCTTTTGTATAATATTATTCGAAAATACTGGTTTTGTTTCTTCTTCTTTTTTTTGAATATTTATTGTATTGTTTAAATTGTTAGGTATTCTATTTACACTTACTTGATTGTTTTTTATGTATTTTTCAATTTTATTTATTCTTTCTTCTACATTACTATCTATATTATTTTCACTACATAGTTTAATAATTCCCGCTTCTAATAAAATTGTCTTCTGTGTGGACCATTTTAAATCATTTTGTAGTTCTGATAATTCATATATTAAATGCATAAGTTGCTCTTTTGATATTTCTTCAGAAATACTTTTCATGTATTCTTGTTCTTCTTGTGAATATATATCTATTTTAGAAGATATTTTTAATATTAATACATCTTTTATAAATTTTATTATTTCTAATAAAAGAGCATTTACATCTTTTCCTTCTTCTAAAACTTTATTTGTGTTTTGTATTGCATTTTCTACATTTTTTTCTATTATACTTTTAGTTATTTCATATATATATGTTAATTTTGGTATTCCAACCAAATCTTTTACAATATCCTCATCTATTTTTTGTGTATTTTCCTGCATACATCTTTCTAAAATTGATAATGCATCTCTTAGTGCTCCTTCTGCTAATATTGCAATTAATTCTAAAGCTTCATTTGTTATTTCGATTTGATTTTCTTTACATATATATTCTAATCTTTGTTTAATATATTCTTTTCCTATTTTTTTAAAATCAAATCTTTGACATCTCGAAAGAATTGTTGGAGGTAATTTTTGTGGTTCTGTTGTTGCTAAAATAAATTTCACATGCTCTGGCGGTTCTTCTAAAGTTTTTAAAAGTGCATTAAATGCACCAGTAGAAAGCATATGTACCTCGTCTATTATATACACTCTATATTTTGCTTTTGTTGGCAAAAAGTTAACTTCTTCTCTTATTGACCTTATATCTTCTACACTATTATTTGAAGCTGCATCCATTTCAACTATATCTGTTAATGTTCCTGCTAGAGCACTTTTACATATTTCACATTCATTGCATGGCTCTCCTTCTTGAGGATTTAAGCAGTTTACTGCTCTTGCTAAAATTTTTGCAGATGATGTTTTTCCTGTTCCTCTTCCTCCATTAAATAGATATGCATGCCCTACTCTACTTGCCATAATTTGATTTTTTAATGTTCTTGTTATATGTTCTTGTCCTACTACTTCTTCGAAGTTCATAGGTCTATATTTTCTATAAAGCGCTGTGTACCCCATTTTATCACATCCTTTATAATTTTTGCTTTTTTATTCAAAGTGGCTTTGAATAACCTATATAACATAGAAAAATGGTGTGCCTCTCAATTTCTCTATGGAAAATATCTCCACATAAAGGTGGCTACTTATTGCTGCTTCCTCCCGGACCTGACAAGGTTCATAGTTCTCTATTGGAGGTATTTTCCATACAGAAATTAAGTTTCATACCATTCATATTATATACTTTATTTTTTATTTTATCAAGTACCTTTAGAAAAAGTTCAGGATAAAAACATGAAATTTATTTTTAACAGTGTTCAACCTTAATAAAATCAACGGTTATAAGAATTTTGAAGCGTAAAAATACGCTGTAACTATTGAAAAATCAACATTTTTTTAAATTGAGTAAATCTTTTTAAAAAATAGGTGCTGAAAAATGAATATTTTTAACAAATGTTTTTCAAAAAAATTTCATTTTGATTATAAACGTAATTTAGAACAAAAAAATCTTTATAAGCATTAATACATTTGACTTACAGCAATTTAAAAATTTTTTTCATGTTTTTATCTTGATATTTTTATGTTAAGTGTTGACAACTTATGTATATTATTGTATAATTTATTTAGTAACCCGTTAACTTCGAGAGATAAATTTATCTCTCGACACAAAGAAAGGAGTCAGCATGAAAAGCAAAAGCACTTTTTTAGTAATCTCATTTAAAAAAGACTCGCCACTTACAACTTCAATACGGCAAGATTTTGTCGTATGTGAGAGAGCAGATGAAATCCAACCTTTCAATGGTTGGAATATCTTATCTATAAGAAAGCTCTCTGCTTTGGAAGTTGAAAAAATTTTAAAAGAGCATGGGTTTATTCACTGATGCTCTCCCCCTGTTCATACAGGGGGTTTTTTATTATATTATCAAAAGTTTACTGTTTATTTTTAGATTATATACATATTCTTACTCATATAAATTTAATTATTAAGTCTTTTAAAAATAAAACTACTTGTATCTGTTATTTCTCTTGAAGTTGTACCTTGCTCTACAATATTTTCTACTGGCATTTGTAGAGATATATTTGTTTTATATATTTTTCCTTCATTTAATTTCATTATTAAATCAAACTGTAATTCTGCCTTTAACAAATCTTCTTGTATATTCGCTTTTTTTAATAATTCATTATGATTTATTTGTTCTTCATCAGAAGAATATTGTGCTATTTCATTATTAGAATATCTAAAAGCTATTATTCCACCTTGGTTTGAAATTTTAAAATTTTTTAAATCTGATTTTATATCTCCTTCAAAAGTTATGTCTGTTATTTCATTTTCTGGTATATTTTTAAATATTATTTTTTCTTCTTCTTTATCAGGTCTATAAATTTTAACTGTTCCTATTTCATTTTGTTTTTTTACTTGTATATTTTCTATTTTTATACTTTCTATTATTTCTTCCTTAGAATTTTTTTCATCATTTTCTATATATATGTATATATCATTATTTTGATTTATATTAAAAGACCATTTTTTTTCTGCATTTCCTGTATCTATTCCTTCTACAGAACTAATTACAGATATTTTACTTATGTTAAAAGGCATTTTTGTTTCACCTTGTACATCATATCTTGCAGATAAAAAAATAAAAAAAGAAATTATTCCAATAATTATAACAGATATCATACATAAATGAAATATTTTACTATTTGTTATTTTCTTTATTTTTTCTTTCATTTTTAAAATTCATTCCTCCATAAAGTATAAGTCTATCAACAAAAGCGACATTGTTAAATTTTTTTTGATTTTTTTATGAATTTTCTTTTTTTAATTTTCGTAAATCTTTAAAAAAATTTTTTAAAATCTGTTCACATTCACTTTTTAATATTCCTTCTTCTACATCTACATTATGATTAAATTTATAATCTTTAAATAAATTAAAAACAGATCCTGCAACTCCTGTTTTTAAATCCATTGCTCCTATATATATTTTTTTTATTCTTGATTGAATAATTGCTCCCGCACACATTGCACATGGCTCTAAAGTAATATACATTTCACAATCTATTAATCTCCAAGAATTTAATTTTTTACTTGCTTTTTGTATTGCAATAATTTCTGCATGTTTTGTTGTATCTTTTTTTGTTTCTTTTAAATTATGTGCTTTTGCTATAATTTCTCCATTTTTTACAATTACACATCCTACAGGAACTTCTAATTTTTTATAAGCCTTTTTTGCTTCTTTTATTGCCTCATGCATAAATTTTTCTTTTACATAAATTTCTTCCATTAAATTTATTTATATATCCTTTTTAATTGTATATTTTATTTTTATATTTTTTATTATTATTTTTATTTGGTGTTCCCAGAGGGACTCGAACCCCCATCGGTTGCTTAGGAGGCAACTGCTCTATCCTGCTGAGCTATAGGAACAAATAAATCCTTTGTTATTAATAATCTGCATTTTACAACTTTTCTATTAATTGTTTTAGTAGTTTATCTTGTTTTTTTACCCATTTTTTGGTTAAGAAAGTTATAAAAAAATTGTCAAAATTATTATAGCATATTAGTTTAATAAAAAGCAATATTTTTATTTTTTATCTTTTATATAATTGTTACAGAATAATGGTTTTGCTTAATTATATTGTTCAAACTCTATATATTGCAAAAGTGCAGATTGCGCAAGCGACCAACAAATCGGAAAGCCTTAACATTTGTTCTAATTTTATATTTTGTCTTTGGCTTTGCCACATAGTGCGAATCGGAGTAATTTTCCTGCTGGTATGTGCAGAAAATATTAAATTTGTTATTATTTACAGCTACCTCTTATGTTATAGTTTAAAAAACAAGAAATATTTGAAATTTAATAATTTTAAGAAAATATAACCTTGCCAAAAAGTATAAAAATTATTATAATATGAAAAAAATAGGAGTAAAGATATGCAAAGAATATTAAGTTATATGCGTAAAGCAATTGAAGATTATAATATGATTGAAGAAAATGATAAAATAGGTATATGTCTTTCTGGAGGTAAAGATTCAATTACAATGTTATATGCTTTTAAAGCATTACAAAGATTTTACCCAAAAAAATTTGACATTATAGCTATTTCTATTCATCCCGGTTTTGAATTTTTCGATACTAATTTATTACAAGAAATTTGTAAATCTTTAGATGTACCCTTTTTTATTGAGAATAGTAATATTAAAGAAATTGTTTTTGATATTAGAAAAGAAAAAAATCCCTGTTCTTTATGTGCAAATATTAGAAGAGGAGTTATAAATTCAATTGCAATCAGAGAAAATTGCAATAAAATAGCTTTAGGCCATAATGAAGATGATGTATTAGAAACTTTTTTATTGAATTTATTTTATACTGGTTCTATCAGAACTTTTTCACCAGTAAGTTTTATGGATAGAACAAAGATTACAATGATTAGACCTTTAATTTATACTCCTGAAAAACAAACCAGAAGATTTGTAAAAAAGAATAATATAAATGTCATGAAAAAAGCCTGCCCTATGGACCGGTTTATCTAAAAGAGAATCTATGAAAAATTTTATTTTTTCAATGCAAAAAAATATACCTATGTTAAGAGCTAATTTATTTGGAGCAATACAAAGAAATGTAGAAGGTTGGAAGCTATAAAACTTCCAACCCTTTAAATTACTTTATTTTAAATTAACAAATTTAAAACCTTACAGCTTATATAAACGTTCTCTTTACTCTTTGACTTTCTATAATTTTATTATTCTCCTTTTACTAGTTTTACCATTGCTTCTTTCAAGATCTCTAAATTTTCTTCCGCTTCTTTATTTGATATACCTTTTACACCCATATATAATTTTATTTTTGGTTCTGTTCCAGAAGGTCTTATACAACACCAGTTATCATTTTCTAACTCATAATATAAAACGTTTGACTTAGGAAGTCCTGTTTCAGTTTTTTCTTGTGTATTAATGTCAATTACTTCATTTAACTGATAATCTCTTATTTTTAGTACTTTATAGTTTCCTATTTTTTCTACTTTTTCTTTTCTCATTTGTTGCATCATTTCTTTTATTTTTTCTGCTCCTTCTGCTCCTTCTAAAACTATTGATACTTGTGTTTCTTTATAATAACCATATTTTTCATATATATCTATCATAGCATCCCATAAAGTTTTTCCTTTAGATTTGTAATAACAAGCAGCTTCACATAGAGACATTACAGCTGAAATTCCGTCTTTATCTCTTGCATATGAACCAATTAGACAGCCATAGCTTTCTTCAAATCCAAAAACATATTCTCTGTCTTGGTTTTGTTCTGCTAATTTCATTTGTTCGCCAATATATTTAAATCCTGTTAATACTTCTCTTAATTCTAAATTATATTCTTTAGCAATAGCATCTGCAAGGTTTGATGAAACTATAGTTTTTATTAACATTCCTTTATTAGATAATATTCCTTTTTCTTTACTTTGTGAAATTCTATATTCTGCAATTAGTAAAGCAGACATATTTCCTGTGTAATCTTTATATTCACCTGTTTTTGAATCTTTTGCAAAAACACCTAATCTATCTGCATCAGGATCATTTGCAAGTACTACATCTGCATCAACTTTTTTTGCTAATTCTAATGCTAATTTAAAAGCTTTTGGATCTTCTGGATTTGGATAACTTACTGTAGGAAAGTTTCCGTCTGGATCTTTTTGCTCTGGTACAACATATACATTTTCTATTCCTAGCTCTTTTAAAAGTTTTTCAACTATAGTGTTTCCTGTTCCATGTAATGGAGTATAAACAACTTTTAATTCTTTTCCTTGGTCTTTTACTATTTCTGGATTTATAACTAAGCTTTTTAAAGTATTTATATACTTTTCATCCATTTCTTTTCCTAATGTATTGAATAAATTTTTTTGTTTAGCTTCCTCTTCTGTTATAGTTTTTATGTCAGAATATTTTTCAACACTTCTTACTTTTTCAATTATCTCTTTATCTTTAGGTGCAACAATTTGAGATCCGTCATCCCAATATACTTTATATCCATTATATTTAGGTGGATTATGACTTGCTGTTATCATAATACCTGCTGTACAGCCCAATTGCCTTACTGCAAAAGATAGTTCTGGAACAGGTCTTAAATTTTCAAATAGATATGTTTTTATTCCATTTGCATTTAATATTAATGCTGTTTGTTTACTAAATTCTTTTGACATTTTTCTTGAATCATAACTTATTGCAACACCTTTATCAGCTACATTTTTTTCGTTTATATAATTTGCTAGTCCTTGTGTAGCTTTCCCTACTGTATATTTATTCATTCTATTTGTACCAGCCCCTATTATTCCTCTAAGTCCTGCTGTACCAAATTCTAATTCTTTGTAAAATCTATCTTCTATTTCTTTTTCATCATTTTTTATTTCTAGTAATTCATTTTTTGTTTCTTCATCAAATTCTGGGCTTTCACACCATTTTTTATATTCTTCTAAATAATTCATTTTTTTTACATCCTTTCTTTACTCACAATTTCTTTTGAAAATATATAATATTTATCTTCCCTTTGTGTTGCGAAGCTAAAAAATTTTATATTGTCTCTTTTGAAAATAAAATATTTATTTTCAATTTATGCTAGAGCAACTTAAAGTTTCATATTGTTTCCTATAACACAAAAATGAGACATATTTTATACTTTTTTTAAAGTTAAAATTATCTCATTTTCACCTCTTTCTTTATATTATTTTATAAGTTATAAAAGTTTTTATATAATTTTCTAGCTGTTTCTGGGCTATCAACACCTTCGGCATTTTTTACTGGTGCAAATTCTTCTTCTCTTTTTACTCTTAAAATAGCCATTTCATCAACTACACTGAATGCATCAAATAGAAAAGCTTCAAATTTATATGCATTTGGAGAGTCTGGAACAACTAAATTTCCTTCTTTATCTATATATTTTGCTTTTTTAAATGCACTATGATATGGCAATGGTTTTGCACCCATTCTTTCTATTGCATCAACACTAAATAAGTTACACAAAATATGTGATTCTCCATATAGAAGTTCTCCATTTTCATCTACTGCTTCAGCCATTTCGTTTGTTATTTCTGTATATTCTATTACATTTGGTTTTCCGTTTCTTTTACAGAATACACCTACTCTTTCATGAGGATTTGCTTTAACAACAGATTTACAAGCAACAGTTACTTTTTTATCAATTGCAATTCCCATTAAAACTGGATCTACCATTTTAACTAGGCAATTATCAACGCCTCCTATAAATACCCATTCTATGCCCATTTGCTTCATTTTTTCTGTCATTCCTCTTTTTACTAAAGACTCATATATTCCTCCATGTCCGTCTGCAGCTTCTTTTATTAATCCGTCTTCTCCTATTAATATTTTTCCCTCTGTATCTACCATAGGTAGTTCTCCTTGTTTAAAGAAAAATAAATTTTTATCTTTTTGATATCCAAAACATTTATTTTTTTCAAAGAATTTTATTGTTTCCTCATTATTTTCTCTACTTGTCATTATAAACCAAGGAATTGTTACTCCATATTTTTTTGCTTCCTCTTTTATTCCTTCTGATAATAATTCGAATAAAGATTTATGTGATTCTAAACCTATATCAAATGTTCCTTTTGGTCCATTATGTCCTAATCTTGTTCCTTGTCCTCCGGCCATTGTTACTACAGCTAATTTGCCTTCTTTTATAGCTTTTTTTCCTATTGCTTCATAATATTTATATTTATCTTTCAATTTATATTTGTCTAAATAGTCCATTGGAGTTATTTTATCTTGCTCATTTTTTATTTCTTTTTTTGTGTCTTCATATAGTTTAGATATTAAATCAAAATCTATATTTTTGATTTGTTCCAATAGTCTTTTTTGCTTCCTCTCATCTAATTTTTCAAAGCCATTAAGAAGATGCTCTTGTTTGTACTTTTTTAATATTGCTTTAACTTCTTCTAAATCTTTACTCATTTTCATACTTCCTTTCCTTTTTCTTAAATTCTTTTTATCTTTAGTAAGACATTATTTTATATAATGTGCATATATAAACCCTACGGCTTAAGCTTTTAACAGTTATTTTATAGAATTTTTATTAATAAAAAACTGCAAATTATATTAATATTATTAATTTTGGAAATGAAATTTATCATAGTGCTTTTTAAATGTAAGAAAAACAGATAATAAAAATTATCTGTTCTTATATTTATATACTATTTCCTTTTTTTTATCAATACTTTTTACAATAAATTTTTGAATTCTATTATTTATGATTAATATT
>CALXAU010000039.1 GCA_944386355.1 uncultured Clostridia bacterium | reverse complement strand
ATTATTCTTATATAAATCAATTGATTTATATATAATTTTGCATTATAATAAATACCGATAGAAAAAAGTTCCAAGAAAGAGAGGAAAAACATGAATACTATTAAATATATTTCTCATAATGAAGAAGAAACAAAAAAAATAGCAAATTCACTTGCAAAACTTTTACAAAAAGGAGATATAATAATTTTATCTGGTGATTTAGGAGCTGGAAAAACAAAATTTACAGAAGGAATTTTATCTTTTTTTGGACTTGAAGATGAAATCTCTAGTCCAACATTTAATATTGTGAATGAATATAAAACAAATAATATTAATTTATATCATTTTGATATTTATAGATTAGAAGATATTGATGAATTTTACGAGATTGGTGGAGAAGAATATTTTGAAAAAGGGATATGTATTATTGAATGGGGAGAGCTTTTAAATCCTATACTTCCAAAAGATTATATTCTAATCAAAATTGAACCAGTAGAAAATAATATAAATTCTAGATTATTTACTATTCAATCTCATGGTAGTAAATTTGATAATTATTTAAAAATTTTAGAGAAGGAGGTATTAATTTGAAAATACTTAGTTTAGATACTTCAAGCGATATATGTTGTGTTTCTATTTTAGAAGACGAAAAGGAAATTGCAAAATTGCAATTAGATAAAGGAAAAACTCATTCTGAAAATTTAATGCCTTTAATTTCTTCTATTTTAAAAAATAATAATCTTACTCTTTCACAAATAGATTTGTTTGTTTGTGATAAAGGTCCAGGTTCTTTTACAGGAATTCGTATAGGTATTGCTACAATAAAAGCTTTTACAGATAGTTTGAATATTCCTTCTATTGGAGTTAATTCACTAGAAGTTTTAGCAAGTTCAATAACTTCTAATGGTTTAGTTGCAAGTATTATAGATGCAAAAAATGAAAATTGTTATTTCGCTTTATACAATAAAAAAAATGAGGATTTAATTGAACAAATTTCTCCTAAAGCTTGTACAATATATGAAGCTATTGATAATATAAAAAATTATTTAAAAAGTCAAAAAGATATTTTTTTAATAGGAAACGGCTCTATTAATTACCAAAGTATTTTAACAGAAAATTTAGAATTTGATAAATTGAATTTTTCTGATAATAATGACTTAAATTCTTTTTATGTTGGTCTTTGTGGGTATAAAAAATTTAAAAATGGTATTTTTGAAGAAGTTCTACCTTTATATTTAAAAAAACCGCATATTTCTTAAGGAGGATATTTTGAATATTAAAATAAGAGAAATGACTATAGATGATTTAAAAACGCTTTCATCTATACTTACTACCCAATTTGATGATTTTTGGAATATATCTATTCTGGAGTCTGAACTTAAAAATGATAATACTTTTTATTTTGTTGCTGTTTTAAATGAAGAAATTGTTGGTTTTATTGGAATACATATTATCTGTGATGAAGCCAATCTTATGAATATTGTTGTAAATAAAAAGTTTAGAAACCAAAAAATCGGTTCTAAACTTTTAGATTACATTTTAGGTTTTTGTGAAATTAAAAATTTAAGCACTATTACTCTTGAAGTTTCAATAAAAAATAGTTATGCAATTGAATTATATAAAAAGTTTGATTTTGAAATTCTAGGAAAAAGAAAAGGTTATTACAATGGAACTGATGCTTTAATAATGACTAAATATTTTGATATTTAATTTATACAATATATTTTATTTCATTATTAGGAAAATATTTATTCATTTTTTCTATAAAGAATTTTTCTCCTTCTTTTCTAATCTCTTCTTTATACCAATATTTTCCTTTTCCTCTTCCTGTCATTATATCTTTATTATATAATGATATGCTATTGGGAAAAGCTTCCTCATTTATTTTTATGTGTACAAAACTATATGTCATAAATATAATTTCAAAAAAAACATCTTTTTTTACTTTATCAGTTAATTTTTCATTTAATATTTTTATTAGACTTTCATATTGTTCTCTCCAATTTTCAACAAATATTACTGGTGCTATTAATATACCAATTTTATATCCCGCTTCTTTTAATTTATTTATAGCTTCTATTCTTCCATTTAATCTTGATGTTCCAAATTCTACTTTTTTTATAATGTCTTCTGGATTTACACTCATTCTAACTGTTATTTTGCCATTATGTGATAAAGGTAAAATTTCATCTACCATATCAAACTTTGTTGGAAAAGTTAAAAAACCTTTTTTTGTCTTACTAAAATTTTCTATTGTCCATACTAAATTATTTGTTATTGTATTTTCTAAAATCAAATCACTATTACTTCCTATTTCAAAAGTTAATTCTTTTTCAGATTGTTCTGATGTTTTTATAATCTTTTCTAGCATTTTTTCTCTATTTACAAATAATCTTAAATATGCACATTTATTATAATTACATACTAAATAACAATACATACAACTTGCTGTACATCCTGATGAAGTATAAGGAACTAGATAATCTGATGTTTTATGATTTTCTACAAACTTATGTGTTTTCCTTATTCCTATTATTAAATTTCTTTTCATTTGTACAAATTCTTTATTAGATTTTTTTCTCATTTCTTCTATATTATTATGATTATCTATTTCTATTTTAGGTACATCTTCATGTTTCTTAAATAATTCTTTTCCTAACTGATAATTTATTGTATCTTTTTCATAAAAAATAGCTTTTGGCTTAAACATTTTTCCTCCTTTTAAGAGTTATTTTAACCAAAAGCTAATTTTTTAGTCTTTTTTTTGAAACATGTCTTTACTTACTCCACAAAGTGGGCATACCCAAGTATCTGGAATTTCTTCAAAAGGTGTTCCTGGTGCTATTCCACTATCTGGATCTCCTTTTTCTGGATCATAAATATATCCACAAGCCATACATTCGTACATAAATTCACCTCCTTAATTTATTCATGTAGTTCAAACATATCTTTACCCTCTCCACACACTGGACATACCCAAGTCTCTGGAAGTTCCTCAAAAGATGTTCCCGGTTTTATTCCTGCTTTTTCATTTCCGAATTTTGGATTATATATATATTTACAAACTACACATTCATATCTTTGTTTTATAGATTTATCTTTTTCAAAATTCTTATATCCTAATCCTATTGCAACAATTACCATTAATAAAAATGATAAAGCTTTCCATATTCCACTTTCAAATAAAATTATTGCAAATATACCAAAAGCTGCACTTATTCCATATAATACTAAAACAGCTTGTTTTTGACTAAATCCTTTATTTACAAGTCTATGATGCAAATGTCCCTTGTCTGCTTTAAACACTGCTTTTATAGATTTTCCTTTTATTATTCTTCTTATTATTGCCCATAATGTATCTGCGATTGGAAGTCCTAAGACAATTAGAGGTAAAACAATAACTACTGCTGTATAAGTTTTTGCAACTCCTAAAATTGATATTATGGATAAAGAAAAACCTAAAAAGTTTGATCCTGTATCTCCAATAAAAGTTTTTGCTGGTGCAAAATTAAATGGTAGAAATCCAACTAATGCTCCTGCTAAAGATGTAATTAATACTATAGACACAATAGGAGAACCATTTAATACAAATATTATTAATAAAGATATTGCTGAAATTACTGATATTCCTGATGAAAGTCCGTCTAATCCGTCTATTAAATTAATTGCATTTGTTACACCTATTATCCACAATATAGTTATTATTATTGAAATAATCTCATTAATTTCGCATGATAAAGATATAAATGGTATTGTTATATCTTCTATTCTTATTCCAAATGATACTACTATAATTGCTGCTAATAATTGTCCTGTTAACTTTGTTATTGGTTTTATTGTTTTTATATCATCAACTATACACGTTATAGAGAGAATTATTATCCCTATTAGCATACCCAATAATTTTTTTGCATATTCTTCAAATCCAAATAAATTAATAGTTCCTTCTATATTCATAACTATTAATAAATATAAAGCAGATACTATGAATCCCATTATGACAGCTGGTCCACCAAATTTAGGCATTTCTTTATTATGCATTCTTCTTTTGTCTTTAGGTATATCAACAGCTCCTACTTTTTTTGCTATTTTTATTGTATATGGAGTTATCATAAAAGTAACTATAAATGCAAGTAAAAATGCTATTGCAATATCTCCCCACATTGTTCTTTCCTCCTGTTGTTTATTTGTATTAATTTGTATACTTATTTCATATTTTTATTTTCTATATCATCTATCATTTTTAATCTTTCTGCATATCTTCCACCTTTAAACTCTGTTCCTATCCAATTTCTGATTATGCATATTGCTTCATTAACAGTCAAATAGTCTCCTCCTAATGTTATTACATTTATATCATCATCTGCTTTAGCAAATTTTGCTGCTTCTTCATCTGTTACATTTGCTGCTCTAATTCCTTTAAATTTATTTGCAACAACTGTCATTCCATATCCAGAACGACATAACAAAATTCCTAAATCTGCTTTTTTACTTTGAATTATTTCTGCCACTTTTTGTGCATATATAGGATAGTCTGTTCTTTCTTCATTTTCTGTTCCTACATCTATATATTCAATTTGCTTTTCTTCTAAATATTTTTTTATTTCTTCCTTTAATTTATAACCTCCATGGTCGCTTCCTATTGCTATCATTTATATCTCCTCTTCTCTTTTTATTTATTTTTCTTCAATATATCATAAGTTTCTTGATATTACAATATTTTTTCCAATAAATACTTGCAAAAAATTAAAAAACATGTTAAAATAGGCTATGTTATAGTGATAAATAGACCAAAAGGAGGTGCTTAATAAATGCCAAATATTAAATCAGCAAAAAAGAGAGTTAAAATAATTGAGAAAAAAACTTTAAGAAATAATATGATAAAATCAGCTTATAAAACAGCTATAAAAAGTTTTGAACAAGCAATTGAATCAGGTAATATTGATGAAGCAAAAACTTTATTTTCTATAGCTACAAAGAAAATAGATCAAGCTTGTACAAAAGGTGTTTTAGTAAAAAACACTGCTGCTAGAAAAAAATCTAGTTTATCTAAAAAATTAAATGCTGCTATGGCTTAGAAAAAAGAATAAAAATTATGCATAGTTTTTATTGAGCTACTTATTTTCAAGTAGCTCTTTTCTTTGTGTTATAGGAACCCCTATGAAGATTTTCCTATAACAGCAATTAATTCATAGTAACATTTACACTTTTTAATTGGTTGGCTTTTCCATTGTTTTTAATAATTATGTATGCTAATATATTATTAATATATTTAGAAAATGAGGTGTACATATGCTAAATACTTTTATAGATTATTTAAAAAATTTTGATAAAAAAACATGTATTATATTAAAATATGGATTATATTTTTGTTTTAGCATTTGTTTAATATCAATTAGTATCTTAATTTATTATGATTTTTTTTATAATTCTCCAAATCTTTTTTACATAGGTACTTTATTATTTAAATTGAGTTTAACATTTGCTATTGAATTTATTATTTGTGGTTTCGTTGTAGATTTTTTAAAAAAAGAAGCTACTTAAGCTTCTTTTTTTAATTCTTCTAAAAATAATTCATTTAAAATTTTAGGATTTGCTTTTCCTTTTGTTTCCTTCATTGCTTGACCTACTAAAAATCCTAATGCTTTTTCTTTACCAGCTTTATAATCTGCAACAGATTGAGGATTATTTTCTAATATTTTTTGAACAACCTTTTTTATTTCTCCTTCATCTGAAATTTGTACCCAACCTTTTTCTTTAACAATTTGTTCTGGAGATTTTGGTTCTTTAAACAATTCTTCTAATACTTTTTTTCCTATACTTGAGCTTATTACTCCTTTTTCTATTAATACTATAAGTTCTCCCAATTGTTTTCCTGTGAAAGGTATTTGACTTGGCTCTATTTCCTTTTCATTTAATATTCTTGAAATATCTGAAATTATCCAATTGTTTGCTGCTTTAGGATTATTACATTCTGCAATTGCTTCTTCAAATAAATTTGATAAATATTTTGATGATGTGATTATTCTTGCATCTTTTTGTGATAATTTATATTGATCCAAATACCTTTCTTTTCTGCTTTCAGGTAATTCTGGAAGATTTTCTTTAATTTGATTTATATATTCCTCTGATAGTTTTATAGCAACTAAATCTGGATCTGGAAAATATCTATAATCTTGTGCATCTTCTTTATCTCTCATTGAAAATGTTTTTCCAGATACATCATCCCACCTTAAAGTTTCTTGTTCTACTTTTCTACCTTCTTCTAAAATATCTATTTGTCTATCAACTTCATATTCTATAGCTCTTGTTATACTTCTAAAAGAGTTCATATTCTTCATTTCTGTACGTGTTCCTAATTTAGTATCTCCTTTTTTTCTAACTGAAACATTTACATCTGCTCTAAAAGAACCTTCTTGCATTTTGCAGTCTGAAACTTCTATATATTCTAATATTGATTTTAATTTTTTTAAATATTGTTCTACTTCTTCTGTTGTTCTTAAATCTGGTTCAGAAACTATTTCTATTAAAGGAACTCCTGCTCTGTTTAAATCTACTAAGCTTCCTCCTCCAAATTCGTCATGGTTTAATTTTCCTGCATCTTCTTCTATGTGGATTCTTGTTAATCTTATTTTTTTCTTATTTCCTTCATTATCTTCAATTTCTACATATCCGTGCTCACAAAGAGGTTTATCAAATTGTGATATTTGATAAGCTTTTGGCAAATCTGGATAAAAATAGTTTTTTCTATCATTTTTACTATTTCTAGATATTTCACAATTTGTTGCAAGACCAGCCTTTACTGCATATTCTACAACTTTTTCATTTAGGACTGGTAAAGTTCCAGGCATTGCCATACAGATTGGACAAGTTTGTGTATTTGGAGAAGCTCCAAATGTTGTTGGACATGAACAAAATATTTTTGTTTTTGTCGATAATTCACTATGTACTTCTAATCCCATTATTACTTCATAATCTTCTCTTGACATTAAAATTTCCTCCTACAATTTATTCTATTATTCCATACGCATATTTGAATGTAAGTATTCTAATTTTTAAATTCTGGTTTATATTTTTCTCTAAAGTTTAGATTTTGTTCAAAAGCATATGCTACATTTAATATTTTTTCTTCACAGAATTTATTTCCAATTAACTGCATTCCTATTGGCATATTTTCACTATTTACTCCACAAGGAATTGATATTGCTGGTACTCCTGCGATATTTACTGATACTGTACAAATATCTGATAAATACATCTCTAATGGATTTTCTGATTTTGATCCCAAATCAAAACTTACAGTTGGTGATGTTGGTGTTAATATAATATCATATTTTTCAAAAGCTTTATTAAACTCATTCATTACTAGTGTACGTACTTGCTGAGCTTTTTTATAATATGCATCATAATATCCAGAAGAAAGCACATATGTTCCAAGTATAATTCTTCTTTTTACTTCTGAGCCAAATCCTTCACTTCTTGATTTTTTATATAGTTCTCTTAGATTAGAATATTCTTTTGTTCTATATCCATATCTTATTCCGTCAAATCTTCCTAAATTAGAACTAGCTTCCGCACATGCAATAATATAATATGTAGCAAGTGCATATTGAGCTATATCTAATGAGAATTCTTCTATTTCAGCACCAAGTTCTTTATATTTCTGTATTGATTTTTGAAGAACATCTTTTACTTCTTGATTTATTCCTTCTCCAAAAAATTCTTTTGGAACTCCTATTTTTATTCCCTTTATATCTTTCTTTAAAGATTTTGTGTAATCTATCTTTTCCATTTCTATTGAAGTTGTATCTTTTTCATCATGTCCTGTTATCATATTTAATAATATTGCACAATCTTCAACATCTTTTGTTATTGGTCCAATTTGATCTAATGATGAAGCAAAAGCAACTAATCCATATCTTGATACTAATCCATATGTTGGTTTTAATCCTACAACTCCACAAAAACTGGCTGGTTGTCTAATTGATCCCCCTGTATCACTTCCTAAAGCCCAAGGTACAGTATCACTTGCTACAGCAGCTGCTGATCCTCCAGAAGATCCTCCTGGTACTTTATTTAGATTCCATGGATTTCTAGTTTTCTTAAAATAAGAGTATTCTGTTGATCCTCCCATTGCAAATTCATCCATATTTAATTTACCTAAAGATATTAAATTTTCATTTTCTAATTTTTCAATTACTGTTGCATTATATGGAGATATAAAATTCTCTAACATTTTTGAGGCACAAGTTGTTTTTGTTCCTTTTGTACAAATATTATCTTTTATTCCTATTGGAATTCCAGCATATTGTTTTGTTATTTCTCCTTTTTCTTTTTTCTCCTGAATTTCTTTTGCTTTTTCTAAAGCTTCGTTCTCTGAAGTTGTTATAAATGCTTGTACATCTTTTTCCTTCTCATTTATTCTATTAATATAAGCACTAACAATTTCTGGTATAGTAATTTCTTTATTATCTAATTTTTGTTTTAATTCATGTACTGTTAATTTAGTTATGTCCATTAATATTCCTCCTAATCTTTATTGCTAATTTTTCTCTTATATTTTTTTGATGTTAAATAATTTTGTTTACACCTATTATTTTTTCAAGAAGACTATGTGTTTATTACTTTTGGTATTTTAAACATATTTAAATCTTTCGTTGGTGCATTTTTTAATAGTGCTTCATTATCTTCAAATATTTTTACTTCATCTTTTCTAAATATGTTTTTACGCTCATTAGCTCCTATTGTAATTTCTAATCCTTCTATTGGAGCTTTATTTACTACTTCTGCAAAATTTAATATTTCTTCTAAGTTTATTAAATATTGATTTATTTCATCTTCTGATATTGTTATATCTGCTAAATTAGCAATATGTAGTAATTCGTCTTTGCTTACTTGCATTTAAATCATCTCCTAACAAATTTTTCCTTATTATATAATGATTTTCTAAAAAAAACAAGTTTTTTTGAATCGTAATTCTTGATTTTTTAGCCATTTCGTTACATTTACAGCAAATGTTACATGTCTCATCTTTGTTCACCCATAAAAAACTGCAAAGCAATTTTTCTATGGAATGTATTTTATATAATAAGAAGTTCGCAGAATTTGCTTATTATATAAGAAAGTAGCTTATTTTTTGTAGCATTTTGCTTCGCAAATATACACGCCCAGAGGAAACTAAGCCTTGTTGTAAAGAAAAAAGTAGCATATTAAAATAATTTTTAATATACTACTTTTATTATTTGTATAACTAATTATTGTAATTCTACTACAGCTCCTACTTCTTCGAATTTTGCTTTTAAATCTTCTGCTTCTTCTTTAGATACATTTTCTTTAACAACTTTTGGAGCTCCGTCAACTAAATCTTTAGCTTCTTTTAATCCAAAACCTGTAGCATCTCTTACTACTTTTATTACCTTAATTTTTTGATCTCCAGGTTCTTTTAAAACTACATTGAAAGAAGTTTTTTCTTCAGCTGCTGGTGCTGCTGCTCCTGCTGCTGCTGGTGCTGCTGCTGCAACTGCAGATACTCCAAATTCTTCTTCTATTGCTTTTACTAATTCAGCTAATTCAACTACTGACATATTTTTAATATTTTCTATAAATTCACTTGTATTCATTTTTTATCCTCCTATTTTATTTAATTTTTAATAATATTTTTTTAAATTATATAATTTTATAAATAATTAAGATTTTATTTATATACTTTTTATTTTATTATTGAATAAAAATCAATGTACTTATATACATTTAATTAAGCATTTGCTGTTTCTTCTTTTTGAATTCTTACTTGTTCTAATGCAACTGCAAGTTTTGATATGTTTCCAAGTAAAGCTCCAGCAAGCATAGATATTAATGTATCTTTTGATGGTAGTTTTGCCAATGTTATAATTTCTTCTGCTGTCATTACTTTTCCTTCAATAACTCCACCTTTAATTTTGTAATAATCATTGTCTTTTGTGAAATTATATATAGCTTTAGCAGCTTCTAAATAATCTTCACTATTTGTTATTACAGCTGTTGGTCCAACTAGTTGTTCTTCAAGACCTTCAATTCCTGCTTCTTTTAAAGCTCTTCTTGTAATATTATTTTTTATTACACGATATTTTGAATTTGTGTTTCTTATATCATTTCTTAATGAAGTAACATCTTCAACATTAATTCCTCTATAATCTGTTAAAAGGATTATTTTTGATGTTTTAAATTCTTCTGCAAGTTTTGATACTTCTTCTTTCTTTTGATTTAATATTTTTTCACTTGCCACTTTTATCACCTCCTAATTAATGATATTGAATTATGTATAAAGGTTTTTTGTTATAAGTGTATATTTTTTGAAAATTACTCTTAAATTTTTGTTTTTATATTAAAAGTTAAAATTTTCATAAAGGTATCTTATAACTAAAAAATTAATAACACTTTTCTACCTACCAAGATAAATAAAGTGTTATTCTACAATTTACCTCGGTAGGACTTATTTTTTGCCTACTGTCTTTGGCCTATATATTTTATTAAATTATTTTTGATTAATTGTAATTCCAGGTCCCATTGTTGTAGCTATTGTTACACTTTTAATGTATTGTCCTTTTGCTGCAGCTGGTTTTGCTTTTATTATAGCATTCATTACAGTTTCATAGTTTTCTTTTAATTTTTCTACTCCAAATGATACTTTTCCAAAACCTAAGTGTATTATATTTGTTTTATCTAGTCTATATTCAACTTTACCTGATTTTATATCATTTATAGCTTTTGTTACATCCATAGTTACTGTTCCTGATTTTGGGTTTGGCATTAAACCTTTTGGTCCTAGTACTTTACCTAATCTACCAACTACTCCCATCATATCTGGTGTTGCAACAATTACATCATAATCGAACCAGTTATCATTTTGAATTTTTGGTATTAATTCTTCTGCACCAACAAAATCTGCTCCAGCTTTTTGTGCTTCTTCAGCTTTTGGTCCTTTTGCAAAAACTAATACTCTTTGAGTTTTTCCTGTTCCATTTGGAAGAACTACAGTTCCTCTTACTTGTTGATCTGCATGTTTTGAATCTACACCTAATTTAACATGTAGTTCGACTGTTTCGTCAAATTTTGTTTTTGGCATTTTTTCAATTATATCTAATGCTTCTTTTATTTCATATTCTTTTGTTTTATCAACTAATTCTGCACTTTGTGCATATCTTTTTGATAATTTTTTCATTATTTTTCCTCCTTTGGTTTTAACGAGCTATTACTCTCCCATTTTAATAACTTTACTTTTACTTTAAATTATAAAATTAAAAAATTTGATAGCAAATTTTTAGAAAAATTAAATTTAGAAATCTAATTTTATTCCTTTTTATTAATTACTCTTCAACAACTACGCCCATGCTTCTTGCTGTTCCTTCAACCATTTTCATTGCTGATTCTATTGTTGCTGCATTTAAATCAGGCATTTTTTGTTCTGCTATCTCTTTAATTTGTGCTTTTGTAATTTTAGCTACTTTCTCTTTATTAGGTTTTCCTGAACCTTTTTCTATTTTTATTGCTTTTTTTATTAAAACTGCAACTGGTGGTACTTTTGTAATAAATGTAAATGATTTATCTTTATATACTGTTATAACAACTGGTATTATCATTCCTGGTTGATTTGCTGTTCTATCATTAAATTCTTTTACAAATTGCATTATATTTACACCACTTGATCCTAAAGCTGGTCCAACAGGTGGAGCTGGTGTTGCCTTTCCTGCTTCTATTTGTAGCTTAATTACATTAGTAATTTCTTTTTCTGCCATTTGTTTTACCTCCCTATTTATAAAACATTTATAATAAAATTAAACATATTAATTTAGTATTTTATTTTATTTTTTGAACTTGAGAAAATTCTAGTTCTACTGGTGTTTCTCTTCCAAACATAGATACTAAAACTTTTACTTTGTGCTTTTCTTTATTTATTTCTTGAACTGTACCTACAAAACCTTCAAAAGGTCCATTCATAATTTGTACTTGCTCATTTAATTCATAATCTACATTTATTGGAACATCTTCAAATCCCATATTTCTTATTTCTTCTTCTGTTAATGGAATAGGATCTGTTCCTGAACCTACAAATCCAGTAACCCCTCTTGTATTTCTAACTATATACCAAGATTCTTCTGTTACTATCATTTTTATTAATACATATCCTGGAAATACTTTTTTTAAATTAGTCTTTCTTTTTCCATCTTTTATTTCTATTTGTTCTTCCATTGGAACAATTATATCAAAAAAGAAATCCTCTAATTCTCTGTTTTTAATTGTTTTCTCTAAATCAGTTTTTACTTTATTTTCGTAACCAGAATAAGTATGAACAACATACCACCTTGGCATCATATCATAATCTTTTTGAGACACTATAAAAGCCTCCTTCATTTTAAAATTTAGCTTTCTGTATTATTTGTTGTTGCTTCATCATTCTCAGTATTTTGTGTTTGATTTTGTTCATCTACACTATTTGATTCTTGCGTAGAATTTTCTACAGTGTTATCTTGACTTACTGTATTATCTGTTGTTTCATCTGTTGACACACTTTCTTGTGTTTGATTTGTTGTTATAATTTCTTTTATTTTATCAATTCCATATTTGTTCATTAGTATAAATACAAAATCTAAAAAAGCAACTATAATAGCAGTAATTAATACAATAGTTATAACTGCAACAGTATTATTTACTAATTGTTTTGGTGTAGGCCAAATTACTTTCTTTAGTTCTGCTTTAAAACCTTTAAAAAAACTTTTCTTTTCTTTATTTATTGTTTTTGCTTCTTTATTAGCCATTTTAAAATCCATTCCTTTCTCGCTTCGCTTAAAGGCACACATAGTTATGAAAGATTTTTCTTTCAAACTATCCTCCTTAAAATAGCTCAATTTTTATTTTGTTTCTTTATGTATTGTATGTGCTTTACAGAATTTACAATATTTTCTTATTACTAATCTATCTGGATTATTTCTTTTATTTTTTGAAGTTACATAGTTTCTTCTTTTACAAACAGTACATTCTAATGTAATTGTATTTTCTCTTGGTCCTTTTGCTGCCATTCAAATACACCTCCAAATTTATCTTTCTTTAAAAACGATGTGAGTATATGTAACCATATACTTGAATATTCTACCATTTTTTTAATTTTATGTCAATGTTTTTATCATAAATAATTTGAAATATTGTTAATAGTTAATGGTTTTTCACTTCTTATTACTCAAAAGTATTGATATATTAATATTTTGCAGGCAAGACCCAGATTGTTAAACCCCAGCTATGTTTTGCCAAATAAGATTATTATATCAATACTTTTGTTATTGTATAGGAAACAATATGAAACTTTTTAGCTTCGCAATACAAAGTGAAAATAAATATTAAATATTTTATTTTCAAAAGAAAAATCGACTTTTATCTTGACTTTATACAAGATTTTTCCTATACAACAAGGTTAATTTACCTTAATACACACAATAATTGCAAAGCAATTTTGTGCATGTGGACGTCGAAATCTTTGATTTCGCTAACGTCCAATTTTCTTATTTATCATTAAAATCATTAACTAGTAACGAAATATTTTATGCCTTGTTACAGTTCTCAGTTGCACTTATGTTTTGATATTATCAAATGATATATTTATATATTTTAAAGTATCTTTTGGGAATCTTTCAATAAAAAGTTTGAATGTATGCAAATTACATTTTTTCGAATGTGTATTACTTAAAAATATATAAATATATCATTTGTCATATAGAATATTTTTAAAGCTGTGAATATTAATATGTATTAATTAACAGTTTTCTTAAATGATTTTTTCTTCACTGAAAATCCAAATTTACCAACCTTCTTACCCAAAGAATAGTAATGTCCATTTGCATATGCTATCAAATCACATTTTGATATATCAAAAGCTCCTTTATCATCAATATATTTCTTATCTGCATCAATAGATAAAACCTCAGCAATAAACATATGGTGTGAACCAAGTTCTTTTATATCTATTACTTTACATTCTACAGCAACAGGACTTTCTCTTATTATTGGACATTTAACAAATTTAGCTTTTTCTTTATGTAAGTTCATCTCTTTGAATTTATCAACTTTCTCCCCTGTTCTTACTCCACAAAAATCAGTTGCTTTTGCTAGATTTTTTGTAGTTAAATTTATTACAAATTCCTTTTCTTCTTTTATTATTTTATATGAAAATCTAGTAGGTCTAACAGATATATATACAGTTGCTGGGTTTGTGTTTAAAATACCTGTCCAAGCAACAGTTATAATATTTGATTCCTTCATTGTGCCACAACTTACCATTACTGCAGGTATAGGATATATAAAAGTTCCTGATTTCCATATTTGTCTTGACATAGAAGTTCTCCTTTCTTTTTCTTAAAAATAATATAATTTGTTTAAAAATTAATATATTAATTCTTAATTATATTTATTAATTTAAAAATAATTGTTAAATTTTATGTCTATTCAGTAAATATCAATAGAGAATTACAATAAAATAAAAAAAACTAGCAACAACCTATCTTCCCAGCAGGGTAACCCGCAAGTATTTTCGGCACATTTAGGCTTG
>CALXAU010000038.1 GCA_944386355.1 uncultured Clostridia bacterium | reverse complement strand
CAAAAATACAATTATTGAGGCAATAGGTTTATAGGTAAATCCTTTATTAAAAAACCTAAATATATTATACAAGGAATTTAAAATATGAATTGGTATTTACAAATAGGAAAAAACTCAGATGTAGTAATGAGCTCAAAAATAAAACTTATCAGAAATATAAATGGATTTCCATTTAAAATAGACAGAAATTCAGAAATTCAAAAATTTGAAGATTATATAAAAGAAAATTTATATAATATAGGATATGGTTTAAAATTTATAAAATTAAGAAATCTAGACTATATTACAAAACAATGTATAGTAGAAAAAAATTTAGTTAATCCAGACTATGTATTTGAAAAAGAAGATGAAGGTGCACTATTAATTAATGAAGATGAAAATATAGTAATTGCATTACATGCAGAAGATAATATAGAATTACAAACATTTGGTGCAGGTCTTGATTTGGAAAATATTTTAAATTTAGCAGTAGAAATAGATGAAAAAATAGAAAAAACATTTGGGTATGCTGTAAGCAAGAAATATGGATATCTTACTAGTAGCTTGAGCAATTTGGGAACAGGATTAAAAGCATCTGTGTTAATAAATATTCCTGCAATATGCAAAACAGGAAATAAAAATAGCATATTAGAAGTAATTAGTAGTTTTGGAATGAATGTAAGGAAAGTTAATAAAGAGAATAAAGAAGACTACATTTATGAAATCAGTAATAAACAAACATTAGGATTAACAGAACAAGAAATAATTGCAAATGTAAAAATTATAATAGAAAAAATAGCAAAAGAAGAAAGAATGATAAGAAAATATTTAGCTGAAAAAAACATATTATTTGAAGATAATATATATAGAAGCTATGGTATTTTAAGTAATTGTAAAACAATTACCAAAAAAGAAACAGAAAAATTGTTGGCAAATATAAAAATGGGAACAGATCTTGGAATTTTACCAGAAATAACAGATAGTCAAATAAAGCAATTATATTTTTACACTAAGCCAGCAATAATGCAGAAATATTATGGTAAAGAATATAATACAATGGAACAAGATATAAAAAGAGCAGAAATTATAAAACAAATAATGAAAAAAGAAATAGTATAAAATATTAATAAGGTCAAGGTTGAATAGGAAAGGAATGTGGAGAAATATGGCATATAAATTTACAAATAGAGCGCAAAAAGCAATTGAATATGCAAATAAAATTGCAATAGAATTAGGTCATAGATATATAGGAACAGAACATTTGCTATATGGATTAGCAAAAGAAGGTAGTGGAGTAGCAGCAAAAGTGTTAGAAAATCAAGAAGTAACAGATACTGCAATTCTAGAAAAAATAGAAGAATTAGTAGGTAGAGAAACAAAAGGAAAAGACACATTAGGATTTACTCCAAGAACAAAAAGAGTAATAGAAATAAGTTTTATAGAAGCAAGAAAATTAGGATATGACTATATAGGAACAGAACATCTTTTAATAGGAGTATTAAGAGAAGGCGATAGTGTAGCAGCAAGAATTTTATTAGATTTAAATGTAAATATTCCCAAACTTTATAATGAAATGATACAGATATTAAATGAAGAAGAAGACTATATTGAAAATAAATCTGAAAAAACAAAAAATAAAAGGGGAAGTTATAATTCTACTCCAACATTAAATCAATTTGGTGAAGATTTAAGTCTTAGAGCACAAGAAGGAAAGTTAGACCCAATAGTAGGAAGAAAAAATGAGATAGAAAGATTAATACAAATTTTATCTAGAAGAACAAAGAATAATCCATGTTTAGTAGGAGAACCAGGAGTAGGAAAAACAGCTGTTGTAGAAGGACTAGCACAAAAAATCGTATCAGAAGATGTTCCAGAAACATTAAAAAATAAAAGAGTAGTAACATTAGATATCTCTGGAATGGTTGCAGGAGCTAAATATAGAGGAGATTTTGAAGATAGGATAAAAAAAGCTCTAGCAGAAGTAAAAAAAGCAGGAGATGTAATATTATTTATAGATGAGATACACACAATAGTAGGAGCTGGTTCAGCAGAAGGATCAATAGATGCGGCAAACATTTTGAAGCCATTACTTGCAAGAGGAGAAATTCAATTAATTGGAGCGACAACTTTAAAGGAATACAAAAAATATATAGAAAAAGATTCTGCATTAGAAAGAAGATTTAGTCCAGTAACAGTTCCAGAGCCTTCAGAAAAAGATACAATAAAAATATTAAAAGGAATTAGAGATAAATATGAAGCACATCATAATGTTAAAATAACAGATGAGGCTATAGAGGCAGCTGTCAATATGTCAACAAGATATATAAGTGATAGATTTTTGCCAGACAAAGCAATAGACTTAATTGATGAAGCTGCATCAAGAGAAAGATTAAAAACATATACAGAACCTGAAAGTATAAGGAAAATACAAGCAGAGGTAGAGGATTTAAAGAAAGATAAAGAAGAGGCTGTAAGAAATCAAGAATTTGAAAAAGCAGCTGATTTAAGAGACAAAGAACAAAAAGCATTAAATAAGTTATTAAAAGAGCAAAATAAATGGAGAAACAAGAATACTAAAGAAGTAGTAAATATTACACAAGAAAATATAGCAGAAGTTATTAGTAATTGGACTGGAGTGCCAGCTAAAAAAATAACAGAAGATGAAAATGAAAGATTAAGAAATTTAGAAAATAATTTACATGAGAGAGTTATTGGACAAAACGAAGCAGTAGAAGCGGTTGCAAAGGCAATAAGAAGAGGAAGAGTAGGATTAAAAGATCCAAAAAGACCAATAGGATCATTTCTATTTTTAGGACCAACAGGAGTTGGAAAAACGGAACTATCAAAAGCTTTAGCACAAAGTTTATTTGGTGATGAAAATTCTATGATAAGAATAGATATGTCAGAATATATGGAACCACATTCAGTTTCTAAGTTAATAGGATCACCTCCAGGATATGTTGGATTTCAAGACGGTGGACAATTAACAGAAAAAATAAGAAGAAAACCATATTCTGTTGTTTTATTTGACGAAATTGAAAAAGCACATCCAGATGTAATGAATATATTACTTCAAGTTCTAGAAGACGGAAGACTAACAGATAGCCAAGGAAGAACTGTAAACTTTAAGAATACAGTTATAATAATGACTTCAAATTTAGGGGCAAGATTAATTACAGATAGAAAATCATTAGGATTTACAAGTCAAAATAGTGTAGATAATAAAGAAAGAGAATACGAAGACATAAAAAAGGAAGTAATGGGAGAAATAAAGAAAGAATTAAGACCAGAATTTATAAATCGTATTGATGAAATTATAGTATTTCATCCATTAAATGAAGAAGAAATAAGTCAAATTATTGATTTAATGTTGCAAGAGGTTAAGAATAGGTTAAAAGAACAAAAAATTGATATAGTGTTAGAACCAGAAGTTAAAGAAATGATTGCAAAAAAAGGTATAGACAAATCTTTTGGAGCAAGGCCTTTAAGAAGAACAATACAAAGTGTTTTAGAAGATAGACTTGCAGAAGAAATTCTAGAAGGAAATTTGCAAAAAGGAAAAGAAAATAGAATAGGTGTAAAAGAAGAAAAGATAGTAGTATTAAAATAATTTTATCTCTTTATTTCAATATGATGTATGTTATAAATAGTAACTCTTCACAAAAAATTCACAAAAAAAATAGCAAAAACTATTGACAACTGCTAAAAAAGGATATAATATATAACAAGATTAGCAATCGAAAAACAAGAGTGCTAAAAGAGGTGAAGAATTTGCTAGAAGAAAGAAAGAAAAAAGTCTTACAAGCAATTGTAGAAGAATATATTAATACAGCTGAGCCAGTTAGTTCTAATGCAATAACAAATAACTATGGATTAAATTTTAGCAGTGCAACAATTAGGAATGAAATGGCAGAACTTGAAAAAAGCGGATTTTTAGATAAGCCACATACATCAAGTGGAAGAGTACCCTCAGAAAAAGGATATAGATATTATGTAGATGAACTTTTGAAAGATGATAATATAAGTTTAGAAGAAATAAAGTATATAAGTTCAAAATTAGAAACAAAAGTAAATGAAATAGAAGAACTAACACAAATAACGGCAAATACAATATCAGAAATAACACATTACACAGCAGTATCAATAGGTCCAAAACCAGCAACACAAATAATAGAAGAAATCAAATTTATTCTATTAGGAAATAGAATGCTAATGGCTGTAATTATGACAGATACTGGTATGATAAGAGAGACAATAATAAAATTTGATGAAGATATAAACCAAAAACAAGTAGATACTATAAACTATATGTTCAATAATAAATTACGAGGACAGTCAATAGAAATAATAAATAGACCTTTTGAAGAATATTTATTTGATGAAATGAAATATAGTGTAAAAGTAATAAAACCTATAGTAGAGCAAATAAAAAAAGTTTTAATTGAAGATGAAAAAATATATTTAGAAGGAGCAAACAAAGCATTTGAACTACCAGAATTTAATAGTTTAGAAGTAGCTAAAAATTTTGTAAATGTATTAGATACAAAAGAAATAGTAGCTGATATGCTAAATTCTGGAATAGCCAAAGATATAAATGTTTATATAGGAAAAGAAAATGAAAAAGAAGAATTAAAAGATTTTAGTATAGTAACATTTAAACATAAAGTTGGAAACAAAGATTTAGGTACAATAGGAATAATAGGACCTAAACGAATGAATTATTCAAAAGTTATTTCTGTTATGAAATATATAAATAAAAAATTAAAAGACATGTAAGAAAAGAGGTTAGAGTGAATGGACGAAAAAAAAGAAAAAAAGCAACAAGATGAAAATCTAGAGCAAAAACAAAATGAAAAAGCAGAAAAAAACAAGAAAGTAACTCAAATGAAAGAAGAGTTAGAAGAAATGACAGATAGATATAAGAGAGTACTTGCCGAATTTGAAAATTTCAAAAAAAGAAGCCAAAAAGAAAGAGAACAATTATATAATTCTATACTGTCAGATATAATTGAAGTAATACTTCCTGTTTTAGATAATTTAGAAAATGCATTAAAAGCAGAAACAAAAGATGAAAATTATAAACAGGGAATAGAACTTGTACAAAAACAATTTAAAGATGTTTTAAAATCTAAAGGAATTGAAGAAATAAATGCAGTAGGAGAAACTTTTGACCCTTCATTACATGAGGCAGTAAGCAGTATTCAAGACGAAAAACGAGGAGAAAAAGAAATTGTTGAAGTATATAGAAAAGGATATAAAATAGGAAATAAAGTTATTCGCCATTCAATGGTGGTAGTAGCAAATTAATAATAAAAAATAAATTAATGAGGTAGAACCTCAAAGAAAGGATGTAAATAAAATGGGAAAAATAATAGGTATTGATTTAGGAACAACAAATTCATGTGTAGCAGTTATGGAAGGAGGAGAACCAGTTGTAATTCCAAATGCAGAAGGTAATAGAACAACACCTTCAGTAGTAGCTTTTTCTAATAATGGAGAAAGATTAGTTGGACAAATAGCAAAACGTCAAGCTGTTACAAATCCAGATAAAACTGTTATATCAATAAAAAGAAAAATGGGAACAAATGAAAAAGTATCAATAGATGAAGATAAATTTTCACCACAAGAAATTTCAGCAATGATATTACAAAAATTAAAAGCAGATGCAGAAAATTATTTAGGTCAAAAAGTAACACAAGCAGTTATTACAGTACCTGCATACTTTAGTGATAGTCAAAGACAAGCAACAAAAGATGCTGGAAAAATAGCAGGACTTGAAGTGTTAAGAATAATAAATGAACCAACAGCAGCTGCACTTGCATATGGAATGGATAAAGAACAAGATCAAAAAATATTAATATATGACTTAGGTGGAGGAACATTTGATGTATCTATACTAGATATTGGAGACGGAGTATTTGAAGTTTTAGCAACAAATGGTAACACACATCTAGGAGGAGACGATTTTGATAATGCAATAATAGATTATCTTGTTTCAGAATTTAAAAAATCAAATGGAATAGACTTAAAAACAGATAAAATGGCAATGCAACGTCTAAAAGAAGCTGCTGAAAAAGCAAAAATAGAATTATCAGGAATGCAACAAACACAAATAAATTTACCATTCATTACAGCTGACAGCACAGGACCAAAACACTTAGATGTAACATTAACAAGAGCTAAATTTGAAGAATTAATACATGATTTAGTAGAAGCAACAGCAGGACCTGTTAATCAAGCATTAAAAGATGCAGGATTAACACCAAACGATATTCATAAAGTATTGTTAGTTGGAGGTTCTACAAGAGTTCCAGCCGTTCAAGAAGCTGTAAAAAGAATTACTGGAAAAGATGCAGATAAAGGAATAAATCCAGATGAATGTGTTGCAATCGGTGCAGCAATTCAAGGTGGTGTATTATCAGGAGATGTAAAAGACCTAGTTCTATTAGATGTAACACCATTATCACTTGGTATAGAAACATATGGTGGAGTATTCACAAAATTAATTGAAAGAAATACTACAATACCAACTAAAAAATCTCAAATATTCTCAACAGCAGCAGATGGTCAAACATCAGTTGAAGTTCATGTTCTACAAGGAGAAAGGGAAATGGCTGCATACAATAAAACACTTGGAAGATTTCAATTAACAGGAATTCCAGCAGCTCCAAGAGGAGTTCCACAAATTGAAGTTACATTTGATATCGATGCAAATGGTATTGTACACGTATCTGCAAAAGATATGGCAACAGGAAATGAACAAAATGTATCAATTACAGCTTCTACAAACCTAACAGATGAAGATATTGACAAAGCTGTAAAAGATGCAGAAGCACATGCAGAAGAAGATAAAAAGAGAAAAGAAGAAATCGAAATTAAAAATAATGCAGAAAGTTTAATATATAATAGTGAAAAAACACTAAAAGATTTAGGAGATAAAATAAGTGGAGAAGAAAAATCAAAAGTAGAAGCAGAAATAGAAAATACTAAAAAAGCATTAGAAACAAACGATGTAGAAAAAATAAAAGATGCAACTGAAAAACTAACAAAAGTATTTTACGAAATGTCAGAGCAATTATATAAAACAGCAAATCCAAACGGAGCACAAGGAGAAAATCCAAGTGGAGATGCAGGAGCAGATCAATCAAACAATAATGGAAATGTTTATGATGCAGATTATAAAGTAGAAAATGATGAAGATAAAAAATAAATATAATGAAAAAGAGGTTGGAGGGGTAAGGTAAAAAATCCAACCTCAAAATTTAGTAAATAATACTTTTTGATTGGGAGGAAGAAATGGCTGGAAAAAGAGATTATTATGAAGTCCTAGGAGTAAGTAAAACAGCAACAGATGAAGAACTTAAAAAAGCCTACAGAAAGCTTGCAAAAAAATATCATCCTGATGCAAATCCAGACAATAAGGAAGAGGCTGAAAAGAAATTCAAAGAATTAAATGAAGCATATGAAACTTTATCAGACCCGCAAAAAAGAAGAATGTATGACCAATTTGGACCAGACGGACCTCAAGGATTTGGAGGAGCAGGAGGTCCTTTTGGTGGACAAAATGGATATTATTCTTACACAACTTCAGGATTTGACGGATTTGGAGATTTTGGCGACTTAGGAGATATATTTTCATCTTTCTTTGGGGGAGGATTTGGAGGAAGAACTTCTAGAACTTCAAATGCTCCAAGAAAAGGGGCTGATTTAAATGTACATACAGATATATCTTTTGAAGAATCATATTTAGGAACAGAAAAAGAAATAATTATAACTAGAAATGAAAAATGTTCAACATGTCATGGAACAGGAGCAAAACCAGGAACATCTGTTGTAAAATGTACAATGTGTAACGGAACAGGTCAAGTTAAACAAGTTCAAAATACAATACTTGGGCAAATGCAAACAACAAGGACTTGTACAAATTGCCATGGAACAGGAGAGATAATAAAAGAACCTTGTGAAAGTTGTAGAGGAAAGGGAACTGTTAGAAAACAACCAAAAATAAAAGTAAAAATACCAGCAGGTATAGATGATGGGCAAACAGTAGTATTAAGAGGTGAAGGCGAACCAGGAGAAAAAGGAGGTTCAAATGGAGACTTATATATTACTGTAAGAGTTAAAAGACATAGTATTTTTACAAGAAAAGGAAATACTGTTTTCTGTGAAATACCAATAACAATAACACAAGCAAGTTTAGGTGCAGAATTAGAAATTCCTTTAGTTAACGGAACAAAAGAAAAATATAGAATTCCAGACGGTACACAAACAGGAACTAAATTTACAATTAGAAATAAAGGTTTTAAATCAGTAAATTCAAGTGCTCAAGGAGATTTAATATTCACTGTAATTGTTCAAACACCTAAAAGATTAACTAAAGAGCAAAGAGATTTATTAACACAACTTGCAAAAACAATGAATGAACAACCACCTGTAAAAAAGAGAGGAATATTTGGATAAAAATGAAAATGAGATTTATTGCTAGAATTATTTGTATTGTGCTGTTAATGATACTGTTATTACTGTTGGTATTAACAGCATATTTTATTTTAATAGATATAGAATCAAAAGTACCAGAAGAAGTAGAAAAAAATTACACTGTTCAAACAAAAGAATTTATAGGGAGAAATGTATTTATAATAAAACCAAATGAAGAAAGAAAGATAAATCTAAAAATATTATATTTTCATGGGGGAGCATATGTTGCCGAAATGTCTAAGGAACATTGGGATTTTATAGGAAAAATTGCAGAAGAGACAGGAGCAACAATAATATTGCCAGATTATCCATTAACACCTAAATATAATTATAAAGATGTATTTAGAATGGCAATACCACTATATAAAGAAATAATTGAAAAAGTAGACACACGAAATTTAATATTAATGGGAGATTCAGCAGGAGGAGGAATCAGCCTTGCATTACTTGAAAAAATATCAGAAGAAGGTATAAATCAGCCAAAAAAAACAATATTAATATCTCCTTGGCTAGATGTAACATTAACAAATGAAAAAATAGAAGAAATCCAAAAATTTGATACAGACCTAAATAAAGAAACTTTAAAAATTGCTGGAATATCATATGCAGGAGAGGACGGAATGGATAAATACTATGTTAACCCTATAAATGGACCTTTGGAAAAAATAAAAAATGTAATTGTATATACAGGAACATATGATATTTTAAATCCAGATACACATATTTTACAAGAAAAAGCAAGAAGTGTTGGAAATGATATAATTCTAAAAGAATATGAAGAAGCAAAACATATATGGATTATAAAACATAATTCTGATGAAGAATTGACACAAAAAGCATATAATGAATTACTAAAAGATTTAATAAATTAGTTAAATAAATTTTATAAATAAATTCAATTTTAAAAATTTGACATATAAAAATTTTAATATTATAATATAAAAAATTAAAAGGGAGTAGCTATAAATTACTAATCAACAGACGCGGTGAAATATCATCTGGTTAGTAAGCTTTATATAAGTAAGCAAGACTTTTAAGAGATATTCAAAAAATATCTTTTAAAGGTCTTTTTGAATATAATTATGTTGCTTTTATTCTGGGTATAATAAAAATAATAAGGAGTGATTTTTAATGGAAAAAAACAACTGGTTTAACAAAACTATGGAAGAAGTACAAAAAGAGCTTGAAACAGACAGCCAAAAAGGACTTTCTACAAAAGAGGTGGAAAAAAGAAAAGAAAAATATGGATTAAATGAACTAAAAGCCAAAAAGAAAAAAACATTACTTCAAAAGTTTATAGAGCAATTTAAAGATTTTTCAATAATTGTTTTGATTATTGCAGCAATCGTTTCAGGGGCAGTTGGAATAGCAGAAGGAGAAGGGATAACAGATACAATTATAATACTAATTGTAGTTATATTAAACGCAATAATTGGAGTAGTTCAAGAATCAAAAGCAGAAAAATCACTAGAAGCATTGCAAAAACTAACAGACCACGCTTCAAAAGTTATAAGAGAAGGAAATTTAACAGTTGTTCCTGCAAAAGACTTAGTGCCAGGTGATATTGTAGTTTTAGATACTGGAGACTTCATTCCAGCAGATATTAGATTAGTTGAAGCAGTAAATTTGAAATCTCAAGAATCTTCATTGACTGGTGAATCAATGCCAGTTGAAAAAAACACAGAAAAAATTGTAGATCCAGAAGTAGGTATAGGAGATAGAGTTAATATGCTATTTTCATCTAGTCTAGTTACTTATGGAAGAGGAAAAGGAATTGTTGTAGAAACAGGAATGT
The DNA here is from genome assembly GCA_944386355.1 of uncultured Clostridia bacterium. GTDB lineage: Bacteria > Bacillota > Clostridia > TANB77 > CAG-508 > CAG-269. Next base: position 4,309 of record CALXAU010000038.1, on the reverse strand, counting down.
CAACAGAAGTAGGAAAAATTGCAGGAATGATAAATGAAACAGAAAAACAAGAAACTCCTCTACAAAATAAATTAAACAAATTAGGAAAAACATTGGGGATTGCAGCTTTATTAATATGTGTATTTATATTTGTTATAGGATTACTTCAAGGAAAAGAACCAATTCATATGTTTATGACAGCTGTAAGTTTAGCTGTTGCAGCAATACCAGAAGGTTTAGCTGCTGTTTCTACAATTGTACTAGCAATTGGTGTTCAAAAAATGGTAAAGAAAAATGCTATAGTAAAAAGACTTCCAGCAGTAGAAACATTAGGAAGCAGTACAGTTATTTGTTCAGATAAAACTGGAACTTTAACACAAAATAAAATGACAGTAGAAAAATTATTTTGGAATGGAGAAATAGTAGATATTGATAAAGCAAAAGAAAATACTCAAGAAGAAGAAATAAAACAATTAGTATATGCAAATATGTTATGTAATGATACAAAAATATCTAAAGACGGAACACTTAATGGAGATCCAACAGAAACAGCTTTAGTAGATATGGCATTTAAATTAGATTTTGATCCTAGTATATATGATAGAATGCCAAGAGTAGAAGAAGTTCCTTTTGATTCAGATAGAAAGTTAATGACAACTGTTAATAAGGTAAACAATAAATATGTTGTTTACACAAAAGGAGGAGTAGATGAACTATTAAAAAAATGTAATTCATATATATTAAAAGGAGAAATTAAACAAGATTTATCAAATTATGCAGATATAATAAGAGCAAAAAATGAAGAAATGGCAAAAGAAGCATTAAGAGTGCTTGCATGTGCATATAAAGAAATGGATCATGCTCCTTCAAAAGAAGAAATGAAAGAAATAGAAAGTAATTTAATTTTCATTGGTATGGTAGGAATGATAGATCCTCCAAGAGAAGAAGCAAAAAAAGCTGTTGAAAAATGTAAAACAGCTGGAATAAAAACAGTAATGATTACAGGAGATCATAAAGTTACAGCAGCAGCTATAGCAAAAAAACTAGGAATTTTAGAAAATGAAAATGAAGCAATAACAGGTATAGAATTAGAGAAAATGTCGCAAGAAGAACTAGAAAAAAACGTAAGAAAATATTCTGTATATGCAAGAGTTTCTCCAGAACATAAAGTAAGGATAGTTAAAGCTTGGCAGAAACAAGGAGAAATAGTTGCAATGACAGGAGACGGTGTAAATGATAGTCCAGCATTAAAAACATCAGATATAGGGTGCGCAATGGGAATTGTTGGAACAGATGTTGCAAAAGAAGCTGCTGATGTTATTTTGACTGATGACAACTTTGCAACAATCGTTTCAGCAGTAGAAGAAGGAAGAAGAATATATGACAATATATTAAAAGTAATCCAATTTCTTTTATCTAGTAATGTTGGAGAAATAATAGTATTATTTTTAGCAACATTATTAACACCATTTTTTGCAAGTTGGTTTGGAATCACAGATGTTACCAAAGTTGAAATATTACTACCAATTCATATTTTATGGATAAATTTAGTAACTGATTCTCTACCAGCATTAGCATTAGCATTTGATCCAGCAAATCAAGGCATTATGGAAAGAAAGCCCCTAAAACCAGGTAAAGGGGTATTTACAAAAGGAATGACATGGAGAGTAATTTATCAAGGAACAATGATAGGTTTATTAACACTTGCAGCTTTTATGATAGGAATGGGAACTACAAATACTCCAATAGACGGATTAACTTTAGATGAAACTAAAATAGAAGTAGGACAAACAATGGCTTTTGTAACTCTTGCTTTATCAGAATTAGTACATGTATATAATATTAGAAACAATAAAAAATCTATATTTAAAACAAAAGTTTTCAATAATAGTAAACTTATATTAGCAACAATCGTTTCAGCAGCTTTAATGTTTGTAATTTTATTAGTGCCTGCATTAAGACATGTATTTAGTATTCCTGTATTACCAATAGGAAATATAGTAGAATTAATTTTATTAATATTATCTCCTATTGTAATTGTAGAATTATTTAAGATATTTAAAATAAATACTGCAAAAGATGAATAAAAATAATAGTTGATACTTGAAAGAAAATATAATATAATGCCATATATACAAAAAATATTAATCAAACAGAAATATGAAAGGGATGAGTAGTATGAATTCAAATAATAAATTTTATGTAACAACACCAATTTATTATCCAAGTGGGAAATTTCATATAGGAACAGCATATACAACTATATTGGCAGATAGTATGAAAAAATATCATCAATTAAAAGGAGAAGACACATATTTTCTTACAGGTACAGATGAACATGGACAAAAAATACGGAAATATAGCAGAAAAAGAAGGATTAACTCCTCAAGAATATGTAGATAAAATGGCTATCCAAGCAAAAAAACTTTGGAGTTATATGGATATAAAATATGATGATTTTATAAGAACAACAGAAGATAGACATACAAGAATAGCACAAAAAATATTTGATATTTTCCTAGAAAAAGGAGATATTTACAAAGGAGAATATGAAGGTCTATATTGTATACCATGTGAAACTTTTTTTACACAAACTCAATTAATAAATGGAAAATGTCCAGATTGTGGAAGAGATGTTGTTAAAATGAAAGAAGAGGCATATTTCTTTAATATGAAGAAATATGCAGATAGATTAATAGAATATTATGATAAACATCCAGATTTTATAAAACCAGATTACAGAAAAAATGAGATGATAAATAATTTTATAAAACCAGGATTAGAAGATTTATGTGTAACAAGAACATCTTTTGATTGGGGAATAAAAGTAACAAAAGATCCTAAACATGTAATATATGTATGGTTAGATGCTTTAACTAATTATTTAACAGCACTAGGATATTTGTCAGAAGATGATAGTTTGTTTAAAAAATACTGGCCTGCTGATTTACAAATAGTAGGTAAAGATATTGCAAGATTTCATTTAATATATTGGCCTATATTTTTAATGGCATTAGATTTACCTTTACCAAAAACAATCCTAGTTCACAATTGGATAATGATGAAAGACGGCAAAATGTCTAAATCTAAAGGAAATGTTATTTATCCAGAAATGTTAATAGAAAAATATGGTTTAGATGCTACTAAATATTTTCTTTTAAGAGAAATGCCAGTATCACAAGACGGAGTGTTTACACCAGAAGCTTTTATACAAAGATATAATTACGATTTATGCAATGATTTAAGTAATTTATTAAATAGAACAGTTTCAATGGTAAACAAATATTTTGGAGGAAGTGTTCCTAGCAAGATAATTAATGCCAATGAAGTAGATGAAGAACTAGAAAAATATACAAGTGAAAAAATACAAAAATTTGAAGAACTTTGGAATTCATATGAAATAGCAAATGCAATACAGGAAATATGGAATATAATAGCAAGAACAAATAAATATATAGATGAAACTATGCCTTGGGAATTATCAAAAAATCAAGAAAATCAAAAACTTGAATCTTGCATTTATCATTTAGTTGAAAATATAAGAAAAATTGCTATATTAATAAAACCATTTATGGAAAATACTTCAAATGAAATACTAAGACAATTAGGAATAAATGATGAGAAATATAAAACTTGGCAAAGTATTATGAACTTACAAGAATTAAAAGACTGTAAAGTTATTGAAAAAGGTGAACCAATTTTTATGAGACTTAAAGAAAATGAAGAAGTTGAGTATATTAAAAGTAAAATGAATGTTTAATTAGATATTTAATAATGCTCTTTAATAGTCTTATTATGAAAAATAATCATTGAGTTTAAAAATAAAATATCATAAAGCTTATATATTAATTTTATATGCCAAAAAAATTTACATGTTTTCTAACAATTCTGTCAAAGCTGTCAACTTAATAATATTTTATCATTCTCTAACACTTTGTGTGTCGCAACTTCCAGAATTTAAAAATACTAGTCTGTAAGTTGCTCCAATTGCATTCACTAATGCTCATTTGGTCTCATGCGTAGTGTTTTCAAAATGATTATAATAATATTAAATTGACAGTTTTTATTAACCAATAATGTTTTTCGGTTACTAGTTAATGATTTTAATGATAAAGAACAAAAGCGACATGATTAAATTCTTTAACTTTTTAGCTTAATTACATGTCGCGTCTTTGTTCGCGCGCCAATTTTACGCAAGTAAAATTGTGTGCATTGATTGCTGTTATAGGAAAATCTTTGATTTTTCCTATAACATAAGAAAATTGGACGTTAGCGAAATCAAAGATTTCGACGTCCACATGCACAAAATTGCTTTGCAATTATTGTGCGT
>CALXAU010000037.1 GCA_944386355.1 uncultured Clostridia bacterium | reverse complement strand
GGGTCTTGCCTGCAAAATATTAATATATCAATACTTTTGAGTAATAAGAAGTGAAAAACCATTAACTAGTAACTATTATTATAAAAATGTGATAGAATAGCATTGAAAATCATCTAAAAATGTGATAAATTATTATGCAAGTAGGTAAAAAGGTTAAAAAATAATTAGAATTTTTTCCAACCAGATTTATGCCTTAAGAGAGGAATGATAGTAATTATGGAAAGATTAAAAAGAAAAATAGATGATTACCTTATAGAATGGAAAAACAATAAGAATAGATTACCCTTAATAATAAAAGGTGCAAGGCAAATAGGCAAAACAAATGCGATTAGAAACTTTGGAAATAATAACTATAAAACATTTATAGAAATAAATTTTGTTCTTCAACCACAATTTAAAACAATATTTGAAGAAGGTTTTGAAGTTAACAATATTATAAAGAAGATAACATTAAAAATGCCCGAATTAGTCTTAAATGAAAATGATACATTAATTTTTTTTGATGAAATGCAAGAATGTGTAAGTACAGCAACATCATTAAAGGCTTTTAGAGAGGATGGTAGATATGATATTATCTGTTCTGGCTCTTTAATGGGAATTAATTATAGAGAGATTGAATCAAACAGTGTAGGTAATAAAGAAGACTATATAATGAAATCTTTAGACTTTGAAGAATTTTTATGGGCTAATGGATATAACAATGAACAGATTAATGACTTATTTAAACATATGATTAAATTAAAACCATTAAGTAGTATACAATATGATGTTATTATGTCTAAATTTAAAGATTATATGATAGTAGGAGGAATGCCTGCGATTGTAAGTCAATTTATAGAAAATAAAAACTATAGTGGAATCTTAAAAATGCAACAACAAATATTACTAGATTATGAAGAAGATATTACAAAATATGCAGGTGGATTAGACAAAACAAAAATATTAAATTGTTATAGAAAAATTCCTGTATTTTTAGGAAATGAAAATAAAAAATTTCAGATATCAAAAATAGCTGACGGAGCAAGAAATAGAGAATATGTAGGTGTTGTGGAATGGCTTGCAAATGCAGGGATTGTAAATATTTCTTATTTAATGGAACAAGCAAGCTTACCTCTAAAGGGAAATTATAATCCAGATAATTTTAGATTGTATTTTTCAGATACAGGATTATTAATTGGGTCATTAGATGAAGAAGTTCAAGATGATTTAAGAAATAATGAAAATATGAATACTTATAAAGGAGCTTTATATGAAAATATTGTAAGCGATATGCTTGTAAAAGAAGGATATAATTTATATTTTTATAAAGATGATAGCAAAAAAATTGAAATGGACTTTATGGTAAGAGATAAGAATTCTTTAATTCCTATTGAAGTGAAGGCAAATAATAATGCAACTATTTCACTTAATAATTTAATAAATGGTAATTTATATAAAGATATTAAATATGGAATAAAGTTGTGTAATAAGAATATAGGTTTTAATGGAAAATTCTATACATTTCCTTATTTTCTAACATTTTTATTAAAGAGATTTTTAAAAGAAAAGTAACAACTTTTTGAACATATGTAAATTACATTTTTCTGTGCAATTTTATCAAGTCATAGGAAAACCTATAAAGCTTTTTAAATTGTGCGCAACCGTTGGAGCGCAACGACTTTTATACAATAGGAAAGTTATACCTTCCTATTGTATAAAATATTTAATATTCTTCCACTAAAATTTTATATTCTCACATATTGTTTTAGCATTTAATTCTACTTGTATTTCTTCACCTGTTTGCATATTTTTTACTTTAACAAAATTATTTTTAATTTCATCTTCTCCAATTAATATCATATATGGAATATTTAATTTATCTGCATATTTCAACTTAGCTTTTAATTTTTTATCTTCTAAAAATATCTGTGTTGGAACTCCAAGATTTCTTAAATCAGATGCAAGTTTAATTGCTTTTGTATTATCTTTCACCATTGGTATTATAATTATTTTTGATATTGATTTTTCTTTTATCTTTAATAAATTACTTTCTTTTAGTTGATAAAATAACCTTGTAAATCCAATTGAAATTCCTACTCCTGGTAATTTCTTATCTGTATAATTCTCTGCTAAATTTTCATATCTTCCTCCTGAACATATACTTCCAAGTTCTTTATGTTCATTTAAAAAAGTTTCATACACTGTCCCTGTATAATAATCTAATCCTCTTACTATGCTTAAGTCTATTTTAAAGTTTTTATCAGGTATTCCTAATATTCTAATATTTTCTATGACTTGTTTTAATTCTTCCACTCCAGTTTTAAAGATTTCATTATCTACTTTAAAATATGATTGACTTTCAATATCTATCATTTCTTGTAATTTTTGCAATTTTTGGTCTGTAGTTCCTTGTATTTCTACAAATTCAATTATTTTATTTATTTTTTCTTTCCCTATTTGTATTTTTTCTAATTCTTTTATAGCTGTGTCTTTTCCTATTTTTGCAATTTTATCTATTATTCTTAATACTTCTTGTGATTTTTGCTCTAATTCTAACTCTTCAAATAAACCTGTTAATATTTTTCTATTATTAATACAAATTGTAAATTCTCCAAAATCTAATTTGCTAAATATTGAATATATTATACTTGGTAATTCTGCATCATTTAATAAATCTAATTTCTCATCACCTATTATATCTATATCACATTGATAAAATTCTCTGTATCTTCCTTTTTGAGTTCTTTCTCCTCTATAAACTTTTCCTATTTGATATCTTCTAAATGGAAAGCTTAAGTTTCCATAGTTTTTTGCAACATATTTTGCTAGTGGAACTGTTAAGTCAAATCTTAAAGATAAATCTGTATCTCCTTTTTGAAATCTATATATTTGCTTTTCTGTTTCTCCTCCTGCTTTTGCAAGTAATACTTCTGAAAGTTCTATAATAGGAGTATCTAATGGCAAAAAGCCATATAATTTATATATTTCTTCTATAGTATTTTTTATTTGATTAAATAGAATTTGATCTTCTGGTAATAATTCCATAAAACCTGATAAAGTTCTTGGTTCTGTTTTATTCATAATAAAATCCATTCCTTTCTTGCTTTAATATTTTTTAGGTTTTAGTTCCAAATATATTGGTTTTTCTTCTCCTATCATTGTGCTTTTTCCATGACCTGGATAAACTATTGTATCATCTGGTAATTTCATTAATTTATTTACTATTGAATTCATAATGTCCTCTATACTAGAGGTTGGAAGATCTGTTCTTCCCCATGTGCCTCTAAATATCGTATCTCCTGAAAATAGACACTTTTCTTTTTCACAATATAATGATGTTCCTCCTTTTGTATGTCCAGGTGTATGAATAACTAAAAAAGATAAATCTCCCAAATGAATTGTATCGTCTCCGTCTATTCTTGAGTCTGCCTCTAATTCTATATTTCCCATACCTATATATGGAGATAAATTTATTTCTGGATTGTTTAATCCTTGTGCATCATCTCTATGAATTAAGACTTTTCCTCCACATCTATTTTTTAATTCTGTTACTCCTAAAATGTGATCTGCATGGCAATGTGTTAAATATATATATTTTAAATTGCCTTTTAATATTTGTATCATTTCTACTATTTTGTCTACATCTCCAGCAGGATCTATTACCATTAATTCTTTACTTTTTTCTTCTAAAATAATATAACAATTTGTTGGATCTCCAATCCATGTATTTATCTTTAGCTCTTTCAAAATCATTTTTTATTTCTCCCCCATTTTATAATGTTATTTCTTTCTTCTTACTTCATATACACTATCAACTTTTCTTAGTGCTTTTTGAACTTTATTTAATTCTTCTAAACTTTCTACTTCTAAAGTTACATCTATAACAGCTATTCTTTCTTTTGTAGTTTTTGTATTAACTCCCATAATTTTTGCTTTTGTTTTTCCTATTTCTTTCAATATGTCTACTAATAGACCGCTTCTATCATTTGAATTTATTTCTATGTCTGCTTGATATGATGTTTTTTGTTCATTATACCATTCAACATCTATCATTCTATCTTCTTCTGTTAATAAATCCTTTACATTTACACAGTCTTTTCTATGAACAGAAACTCCTCTTCCTTTTGTAATATATCCTACAATATCATCTCCAGGTAGTGGGTTACAACATTTTGAAAGTTTTACTAGGCAGTTGTCTATACCTTTTACAATTATTCCTGAACTAGAAGGTTTTGGTTTATTTTTTCTAGCTTTTGCAAGTTCTTCAATTTTTTGTTCAATATTGATTTCTTCATGTTCTTTTCTATATTCTTGAAGCATTCTTGCAATTATTTTTACAGGCGAATTTGCACCAAACCCAACCGCAGAATACATTTCATCAATATTTTTGTATTTATATTTATCAAGCATTGGATCAATATATTCCTGTCTAAATAATTCAGTATGACTAAATCCTATTCTTTTTAATTCTTTATCTATTAAATCTTTTCCTTTTTCTATGTTTTGTGCTTTTTCAGCTTTTTTAAACCAATTTAAAATCTTGTTTTTCGCACTTGTACTTTTTACAAATTTAAGCCAATCTCTGCTAGGTCCTTTTGATTTATCTGATGTTAATATTTCAATAATATCTCCGCTTTGTAGTGGTGTTATAATTGGCATCATTTTACTATTAATTTTACATCCAACCATATGGTGTCCTATTTCTGCATGTATTGAATATGCAAAATCAATTGGTGTTGCATTTCTTGGAAGTACTTTTATTTCTCCTTTTGGAGTAAATACATATACTTCATCTTCAAATAATTCTGTTTTTAAAGTGTTTAAAAACTCTTGTGGATCTGCAATTTCTTTTTGCCATTCTAAAGTTTCTCTAAGCCATGCTAATTTATCTTCTCCAACTTTTACTACTTGTTTTCCTCTTCCAAAATAGTTTGCTTCCTTATATGCCCAATGTGCTGCAATTCCGTATTCTGCAATTCTATGCATATCCCAAGTACGTATTTGAACTTCAAATGGTGTTCCTTTTTCTCCAAGTAATGTTGTATGTATTGATTGATACATATTAGGTTTTGGTACAGCTATATAGTCTTTAAATCTACCTGGCATAGGATTATACATTTCATGAACTACACCTAATGCAGCATAACAATCTTTAACAGAATTAACAAGTATTCTTAATGCAAATAGGTCATATATTTGATCTAGTGTTTTGTTATCTCTTTTCATTTTCCTATAAATACTATATAGATGTTTTGCTCTTCCTGTTACTTCTGCATCTATTCTGTTCTTCTTTAATTGAACTCTTATATCATCCATTATTTTTTCTATAAATTGAAGTCTTTCTTCTCTTTTTTTATCTATTCCGTCTACTAGTTCATGATACTCTTCTGGATATAAATATTTAAAGGCCAAGTCTTCTAATTCCCATTTAAGAGAATATAATCCTAATCTATTTGCAAGTGGTGCATATAAATCCATTGTTTCAGATGAAATTCTAATTTGCTTTTCTCTTGTTAAATGTTTTAAAGTCCTCATATTATGAAGTCTATCTGCTAATTTTATAAGAATTACTCTTATGTCTTTTCCCATTGCAAGGAACATTTTTCTATAATTTTCGACCTGTTGTTCTTCAGCACTAATAAATTTTATTGTTCCTAATTTTGTAACACCTGCTACCATATCTGCAATTTCTTCTCCAAATTCTTTTTTTATATCTTCACTTGTTACATCTGTATCTTCTACAACATCATGCAAAAGAGCAGCACAAATTGTAGCCTCATCTAATCCTATATCTGCTAAAATATATGCAACATTAAGAGGATGTATTATGTATGGTTCTCCAGATTTTCTAAATTGCTTTCCATGTTTTTGATTTGCAAGATTATATGCATTCATTATTAATTTTATATTTATCTTTTTTTTATTTTGTTTCATTTTTAATATAATATCTTTTATATCCATATTTATAGTATTATACATACTTCCCCTCCTATTTCATATTATTTTTATAAATATTTGTAACAACTTAATAATTATTAGTAATTTATTTTTTCTGAAGTATATCTACAAATATTATAATATTTCTTATCATTTTTCTCAAAAACTATTCCAGAAAAATTTATTGACTTACTTTTCAAATTATTACTTATACATTTTTCAGCAACAGGACAAATTGTTTTTATATCAGTAAAATTAAAAGTTTTATCTACTAGATTAAAACATACATCTTTGTTTATTTCTGCATAAATTGGACAAAAAGTACATCTTAAAAATTCTTTTTCCATCCATATTTGAATTCCTTCTCCACCTATACGACAATGTGTCTCAGAATAATCATATTCTTTTAATTCTTCTTGAGTTATAAAAACTTTTGGTATTTGTACTTTTAAATTATTTTTAATTGCAAAATTTTTTATATCGTTCCTTATTTCTACACATTTCTTTGGATCAATATGTTTTAAAACATCACTTTCTACTCCACTTATAGCTTCAAAACTCCCTATATGAAAAGTATACCAATTTATATTATATTTATCATAAAAATACTGCATTATGTTCTTATATTCATCTTGATTCAGCTTCCATAAAGTTGGCTGTATTTTTACTTTTATATTATTTTTTATACAATATAAAATAGCTTTTTCTATTTCTTCTAAGTTGATATTCTTATTGCCTTTTAATTTTTGTAATTTTTCATTTTTAAGACTATCAATACTATAACTTATATATTTAATATTTTCTGCATTGATATTTTTAGTTAAACTTTTTATTGTATTTAATCCATTAAATCCTGATGTAGAAAACATAACTTTTTTTCCTTTTTTTATAAATTCTCTTGCTGCTATATTACAAAATTCTGGATCTACAGAAGTATCTGGATTTCCTAATATATAAACATTTTTTAAATTTGGTAAATTTTCAATTATTTCTTGTACCTGTTTCAAATTTCCCTGATAATCCTCATGCATTCTTCCATAATTAATTTGAGTACACCCTGGGCATTTACAAGTACATTTATGTTGTCCGATTACTTCCTGTGTATAATGTCAGATCTGTTACTTTTTTTAATAAATTTTCTAAATTCATTTTTCCTCCTTATTTATATTCATATTGTTCTCATTACATCTTTTATATTTATTTGTATTGCTTCTACTCCATTAAAATTATTGATTTCTAAAACACCTGCCACATCTATTTTATCTCCTATTTTAAATTCTTCTGCTAAGTTTCCTATATTAAAACCAATCCCGTCTATTATACTATTGTCATCTTTTAAAGTTACTTTTAAATGCTTTCCTTCTGATATAGATCTTATAGAGTCTATTTTTAAATTTTTAAATAGAAATACTGGCATTTTGTTTCCTTCTCCAAATGGCTCTAGTTTAGACAAACTTTCTACTATTTCTTTATTTATTAAGCTTAGATTTATTTTTGCATCAATTGGTAATATTGGTACAAATTTATGTATTTCTGCTTTTTTTGCAATTTCTTCTAATTCATCTCTAAACTCTTGTAATTTATCTTTTTTGATTGTGATTCCTATTGCCATAGAATGTCCACCAAATTTTTCTATTGTGTTACTACATTTCATTAATGCATCATGTAGGTCAAATCCAGGAATGCTTCTTCCAGATCCTTTTCCTATATCATCTTGAAAACATAGCAAAATACTTGGTTTAAAAAATATTTCTGTTATTTTTGAAGCAACAATTCCAATAACTCCATGATGCCAATTTTCCCCTCCTACAACTATTGTATCTTTTTTGTCAAGACTATCTTTTTCAATTTGTTCTAATGCTTCTTTTAAAATACTTTTTTCAGTTTCTTGTCTTTTTGTATTAAATGTATTTAATTCTTTTGTAAGTTCTTGTACTTCTAGTATGTTAGTAGATAAAAAAAGCTTTAGTGCTTCTCTTGCTTGTCCCATTCTTCCACAGGCATTTATTCTTGGTGCTACACCAAATGATATTGTGTTAGAGTCTATTCTTTTATATCCTGATGACATCAATATAGATTTTAATCCTATATTTTTAGTTTGATTAACAAGCATCATCCCTAATTTTGTAATAACTCTGTTTTCATCAATTAATGGTACAATGTCAGATATTGTTCCAATACAAACAATGTCTAGATATTTTAAACATTCATTCTCATCTATTTTTAACTTTTGTGCTAGTGCTTGAATTAATTTTAAAACAACTCCAACCCCTGCTAATTCTCTAAATGGATATTTGCTGTCTTTTCTTTTCGCATCTACAACGGCTATTGCTTTTGGCAAAATTTCTCCTACCTCGTGATGATCTGTAACTATTGTTTCTATACCTAATGAATTTGCGTATTTTATTTCTTCTATTCCTGATATTCCACAGTCTACTGTTATCATTAATTGGTATTTTTCATTTGCTATTTTTTCTATTGCTTTTTTATTTAACCCATATCCTTCTTCTAATCTATTTGGAATATATTCATCTACTAGTATGCCTCTATCTTTAAAAAAACTTTTTAATACTGTTATACTTGTTATTCCGTCAACATCGTAATCTCCATATATAATTATTTTTTCTTTATTTTCTATAGCTTTTAATATTCTATTTACTGCTATTTCCATATCTGGCATTAAAAAAGGATCATAAAAGTCTTTTCTGGTTGGATGTAAAAATTTTTTTATTTTTTTTTCTTCTGTTATTCCTCTATTTGCCAAAATTGTAGCTAGTAAAAAATTTATATTGTATTTTTCTTGTATTTGATTTATTTTTGCTTCTTCTGTTTTGTATATTTGCCATTTTTTGTTCATTTTCCTCTCCTAAAATTGATTTTACATTATTGTATACTATTTTGAGTAATTTTTAAAGAGTTTTTTAATAAATTTTATATATAATAAGAACCTGACCCGACATAGCAATTAAAGATTGCAGTCGGGTACACCAGAACCTTGTTGTCTAAAACAATAACAGACTTTAAGGATTATCCCTAAAGTCCATATCTATTAATTTATTTAAATAGAAAAAGGTTATGTTATACCATTCTTATACTCCTACAATTGAGAATCCATTGTCTACATGTAATACTTCACCTGTAATAGCACTTGATAAATCACTAAATAAAAAGCTTGTTGCATCTCCTACTTGGTCTATTGTTACATTTTTATGTAGTGGAGCTCTTTGCTCTACAACATCTAGAATTGTATTAAAATCTTTTATTCCTTTTGCCGATAAAGTTTTTATAGGTCCTGCAGAAATAGCATTTACTCTATATCCTTCTTTTCCCATATTTACAGCTAAATATCTAACACTTGCTTCTAAAGCCGCTTTTGCAACTCCCATTACATTATATCCTTCTATTGCTTTTTCTGATCCATAGTATGTATATGCTACAAGACTTGCGCCACTATCTAATAATTCAATATCTTTTGCAATTCTTGCTACAGCTACAAAAGAGTATGAACTAACATCACATGCATGTGCAAATCCGTCTCTTGATGTTTTTATAAAGTCATTTCTTAGATCTTCTGTATTTGCATGTGCTATTGCATGTAGAATTCCATTTACTTTCCCATGTTTTTCTTTTATTTGTTTAAGGCAGTTTTCTATATCTTCATCTTTGCTTACATCATTACATAAATATATTTCTGTTCCTGGAAGTTCTTCAACTAATGCTTTTGCTTTTTCTAAACTATCACTTGAACATGTACAAATAACTTTAGCACCTTGTTCATATGCTGATTTAGCAGCTCCCCAAGCAATACTCCATTTATTTCTAATTCCCATTATGATTACTTTTTTATCTTTTAAAATCATTTTAATATTCCTCCTACATATTTCTAAATTTTTTATATCTTTCTTCTAATAATTCTTCTATTGATTTTTTCTTTAATTGTTCTATATTTTTCTCTAAATATTTTTTTATCTTATTACATACTTCTTCTTGATTTTCTTGAGCTCCTCCTACTGGTTCTGGAATTATATCATCTATTATTTTCATTTCTTTTAGCTCTTTTGCAGTTATTTTCATATTTTCTGCTGCTTCTTTACATTTTGAACTATCTTTATATAAAATACTTGCAAATCCTTCTGGAGATAATATTGAATATATTGAATTTTCAAGCATTACAACTTTATCTCCAATTCCGATTGCTAAAGCACCTCCACTTGATCCTTCTCCTATTACTATACAAATTATTGGAGTTTCTAGTTTAGACATTTCCATTATATTTCTTGCTATTGCCTCTCCTTGGCCTCTTTCTTCTGCCCCTATTCCAGGATAAGCACCAGGTGTATCTATAAAAGTTATTATTGGTCTTTTAAATTTTTCTGCCTGTTTCATCAGTCTTAAAGCTTTTCGATAGCCTTCTGGATTTGGCATTCCGAAAGTTTCTTTCCATATTTTCTTTTGCTTTTTTACCTTTTTGTTCCCCAATTACTGTTACTGGTATTTTATTTAAAGTTGCAATTCCTCCAATAATAGCTTTGTCATCTGAAAAACTTCTATCTCCATGAAATTCTATGAAATCATCAAAAATTTCTTGTATGTAATCTAATGCTTTTGGTCTTTCTGGTTTTCTTGCAAGTAGCACTTTTTCCCAAGCTGTTTGCTTTATTTCTGACATATAGACTCTCCTTGTACAATATTTAGGTTTTTATTCTGGATTTACCTATAAACCTTTTTATTGTATAGGAAAAATCGAAGATTTTTGCTATACAACAAGGTTAATTTACCTTGATACGCACAATAATTGCGAAGTAATTTTGTGCTTTTGAAAATCATTAGCTTAAATTTATTTTATCTAATATTTTAAATAAACTAAAATTTCTTTTTATATTATTTATGCAATTCTAGTAATTTAGCTAATGTATGTTTCATTTCATGTCTTTCTACTATTTTATCTATAAATCCATGTTCCAACAAAAATTCAGATGTTTGAAATCCCTCTGGTAATTTTTGATTTATAGTTTGTTCTATTACTCTTGGTCCTGCAAAACCAATTAAAGCATTTGGTTCTGCTAAAATAATATCTCCTAAGCTCGCAAAGCTTGCTGTTACTCCACCTGTTGTTGGATCTGTTAAAACAGAGATATATAAAAGACCCGCTTTATTATGTTTTGCTAAAGCAGATGATGTTTTTGCCATTTGCATTAAAGAAACCATTCCTTCTTGCATTCTTGCGCCACCTGATACAGAAAATATTATAAGTGGCAATTTTTTTTCAATTGATGTTTCTATTGCAAGTGTAATTTTTTCTCCAACAGCACTTCCCATACTTCCCATTAGAAAATTGCCGTCCATAACAGCTAGAACTACTTTTTTCCCTTCTATTTCACATATTCCACACTTTACAGCCTCATCAATTTTTGTTTTTTCCTTTAAAGCTTCAACCTTTTTTAAATACCCTTCAAAGTTTAATGGATCTTTTGTATGTATCTGAGTTCCAATTTCTTCAAATGTGTTTTCATCTGCTAATTGTTTTATTCTTCTTCTTGCAGAAAGTCTGAAATGTTTACCACAATTTGGACATACACTTAAATTTCTGTGTAATTCTTCCTTGTATATAATTTCTTTACATTTATCACACTTAACCCATTTTCCAATCATTCTATCTGCTGCTTTTTCATTTTTTACTCTTTTTTCTTCTTTTTCATTAACTTTTTTTACTTTATCAATTACCAAATGTAAGCCTCCTTTCTATAACAGAACAAAAGCGACATGATTTAATTCTTTAACTTTTTAGCTTAGTTATATGTCGCGTCTTTGTTCGCGCGCCAATTTTACGCAAGTAAAATTGTGTGCATTAATTGCTGTTATAGGAGAATCTTCGATTTTCCTATAACAGAACAAAAGCAACAAGATTAATAATCTTAATCTTTTTAGTTTAATTACATGTGCGTCTTTGTTCGTGCACCAATTTTAGTTTTTATAAACTTTCTACTGCTTCTACTTCTAGCTCTTTCATTAAATCTTTAACTGTTGTCATTTTATTTAATCTTCCTACATTGCTTCCACAAAAGATTAATCCTTCGTCTATATTTCCTTTAACAGCATTTACAAGAGCTTTTGTTATACAATAAGGTGTTGTTTTTATATCACATGTTTTTATACAATTATAGCATTTTTTTATGTTCTGCTTTTGCTTTTCTACATTTTCTATAAATTTATTTTTTATAGCTCTTCCTGGCATTCCAACAGGACTTTTTATTATTTTTATATCTTCCTCTTTTGCATTTATATATGCATTTTTATATTCTTGTGATGCATCACATTCTTTTGTTACAACAAATCTTGTTGCCATTTGTACTCCTTTTGCACCCAATTTTAGAAATTTTGCTATATCTTTTCCATTAAATATACCACCTGCAACCACTACAGGTATTTCTTTTCCAGTTTCTTTCTCTACAGTTTTCATTTCTTCTACAACTTCTTTTGTAATTTGTTCTAAGGTAGGTTTTTCTGTTTCATTTTTCCCAAACTTTTCAGGTTCTAATTCTTCTAATTTAAAACCAAGATGTCCACCGGCTTCAGGACCTTCTATTACTATCATATCTGGTACATAATTATGTTTTGTTCTCCATATTTTTGTAATTAATTTTGCTCCTCTTACTGAGGATATTATTGGTGCTATTTTTGTTTTTGTTCCTTTTACAAACTCTGGCAAATCTTTTGGAAGTCCTGCTCCTGAAATTATTAAGTCAATTCCATTTTTTACACATTCTTTTACTATTTCCGCATAATTGTTTAGAGCTACCATTACATTAACACCTATAATTCCTTCTGGGGCTATTTTTCTTGCTTTTTCTATTTCTGTTTTTATTGCTCTTAAATTAGCTTTCATAGGGTTTTTATTAAAGTCTGGTTCTTGATATCCTATATCTGCTGTAGAAATAATTCCTATTCCACCTTCTTTTGCTACATTTCCAGCCAAATTATGCATAGAAACACCTACTCCCATACCTCCTTGAATTATTGGTAATTTTGAAACTTTTTCTCCTATCTTTAAACCTTGTAATTTCATACTGACCTCTTTTCTATTTTTTGTTTTACGCCTTCTTTGAAGACTAATCTTAGCAAATGCGTCTATTATTAAATGGTAAAATTCAAGATTTTTTGCCATTTAACAAGGTTAAGTTTCCTTAGTCTGTGAGATTGCGAAGCAATCTGTACATTTGACAAAGCTACTTTTCTTGCACCTGAATTATATTTTGTTTTTAAAAATTTTTCAATTGGTATAAGTAGTCAGGTTTTTTTATGCTTCTACCCATACAGAAACAGATTTTCCCTTTACT
This sequence comes from uncultured Clostridia bacterium, assembly GCA_944386355.1. Classification (GTDB taxonomy): domain Bacteria; phylum Bacillota; class Clostridia; order TANB77; family CAG-508; genus CAG-269. Next base: position 1,955 of record CALXAU010000037.1, on the reverse strand, counting down.
TTAAAACAACCCATACCACTTTCATTAATTACAACATTATCTTCACAGTTTCCCAATGCATCTATAAAAGTATTTCCTGCAAATTGTTCTCCTATATACATATTTTTTTCTCCGTCTAATGTTTTAGAAATTACCACCGCTAGACCTGATTGAAGATGACTCTCATCTCCTTGTCTTGTCCAGCCTATGTAATCTGGATTATCAAAATAATCAATTTGTTTTCCATAAGCCTTTTCTTTTCTTAAATACATTAGTATTTCTAATTCTTGCATTGGTAATATTCCATTATTTTTTATTCCACATAGGTCTCCAAAAAAGACACAAGGATATCCTTCGTCTCTAAGTAGTATAATTGAATATGCTATTGGTTTAAACCACTTTTCTACAAAGCTCTGCAAAGCTTGTCCTGGTTGAGTATCGTGATTATCTACAAATGTTACTGCCTTACTTGGATTTTCTTTTACTAGTGTATGATCTAAGATTTGTGAAAGATTGTAATTTGGATTTATTGACGCATTATAAAAATTATAATGAAGAGGAACATCAAATAATGACATTTCCCCTTGTGTTTGTTCTATATATCTATGTAATTTAGAAACATCTTGACTCCAATATTCTCCAACTGTAAATAATTGTTTTTTTGTTTTGTCTCTTAAATATTTAAGCCAATCTTTATAAAAATTTGCACTTATATGTTTTACTGCGTCTAACCTGAAACCGTCTACATTTGTTGTTTCTAAATACCATTCTCCCCAATTTTTGCATTCTTGAATTACCTCTGGATTTGAAAAATCTAGGTCAGCCCCCATTAAATAATCAAAATTTCCAAACTCTTCATCTACCTCTTTGCTCCAATTTTTGTCCTTAAATTTGAATATTGCTTTTTCTCCTGTACCATTATTGAAATCTATCCCTGTAAAATGTGTCCAGTTCCATTCAAAATCTGAATATTTATGTTTTCTGTTTGGAAATGTGTATTTAGTTGCAACTTTAACTGTTCCATTATCTTGGATTTGTATATTATGATTTCCCCAATCCATTTTTGAAGCTGGTATTACTTGTAACATATCTGCTCCCATTTTGTGATTAAGTACAATATCTGCATATGTTTCTATTCCTTCTTGTTTTAATGCAATAATTGCATTTATATATTCATCTTTTGAACCATACTTAGTTTTTATTGTACCTTTTTGGTCGAATTCTCCTAAGTCATACATGTCGTATACACCATATCCAACTTCATTTTTTCCGCCAATTCCTTTATATGCTGGTGGCAACCAAACTGCTGTTACTCCAATTTTTGATAATAAAGAAGCATTTTCTCTTAATTCATTCCATAAATTTTGTTTACATTCTAAATACCATTCAAAGTATTGTAGTATTATTCCATTTATTTTTTTCATCTCTTGTTTCCTCTTTTTTATTTACTTATGATTTATTTTAAATCTTTTATTAGATTTTCTTTGTCTTGGACACCAACAAAACGTTTTATTTCTTTTCCGTCTTTTATTATAACAATTGTTGGAATGCTCATAACATTATATTTCATAGCTAAATCTTGATTTTCATCAACATTTATTTTTCCCACTTTAATATTTTGTAATTCTTCTGCTATTTCATCAATTACAGGAGACATCATTTTACATGGTCCACACCAGTTTGCAAAAAAATCGATCATTACTGGTTCTTTTGAATTAATTACCTCGCTTTCAAAATTTTCACTTGTTATTTTTAATACACTCATTTTTCATCTTCCTTTCTCGTATAATTTTTATTATATTCTTTTATTATTTTTTTATTCTTTCTTTTGTAAAGAACAAAAGCGACATGATTAAATTCTTTAACTTTTTAGCTTAATTACATGTCGCGTCTTTGTTCACGCGCCAATTTTGCGCAAGTAAAATTGTGTGCATTGATTGCTGTTATAGGAAAATCTTTGATTTTTCCTATAACAG
>CALXAU010000036.1 GCA_944386355.1 uncultured Clostridia bacterium | reverse complement strand
CACTTATATATACTTATATCAATTAAAGTTTTCATTTATCGTGGTAATCAAAGGTGATTATGAATGTCTAGTAACAAACCATGAAAAAACATTTCTCAAAACTCTTGACAGTTGACAATAATAAATATAAAATAAAGAAGGAAAGAAAAAATATATTAAAAAATAAAAATAAATATTATATATTTTATTCGAACATTGAAAATTAAATAAGAAAGAGGTGTAAAACATGGATACATTTATCCTAATCGCCGCTGTCTTAGTCTCTCTTGCAATTGGTGCACTAGTAGGAATGGCATATAGAAAAAAAGTTGCAGAATCTAAAATTCAAAGTGCAGAAAATGAAGCAAAAAGGATAGTAGACTTAGCTAAAATAGAAGCAGAAAACCTTAAAAAAGAAGAAATATTTAAGGCAAAAGAAGAAATTTTAAAAAACAGGTCAGAATTAGATCAAGAGATTAAAGAAAGAAGAGGCGAAATACAAAAACAAGAAACAAGAATAATCCAAAAAGAAGAAAATTTGGAAAAAAGAGCAGATAACTTAGAAAAGAAAGAGCAACAAGTAGAGCAAGAATTAGTAAAAGTAGAAGAAAAAAAACAGGAAGTAGAGCAATTATATGTTGAACAATTAAATGAACTTCAAAAAGTAGCAGCCTTGTCTCAAGAAGAAGCAAAGAAAATTTTAATAGACAGAGTAGAAAAAGAAATGGTTCATGAAGAAGCAACAATTATTAGAGAACATACACAAAAAGCAAAGGAAGAGGCTATAAAAAATGCAAAAGAATTATTAACATATGCAGTTCAAAAGTGTGCTGCAGACCATTCACAAGAAACTACTGTATCTATAGTAGCACTTCCAAATGATGATATGAAAGGAAGAATTATTGGTAGAGAAGGAAGAAATATAAAAGCTCTAGAAACATTAACAGGAATAGACTTAATCATAGATGATACACCAGAAGCTGTAGTATTATCAGGATTTGATCCATTAAGAAGAGAAGTAGCTAAAATTGCTCTAGAAAAATTAATAGATGACGGAAGAATTCATCCTGCAAAAATTGAAGAAATGGTAGAAAAAGCAAAAGAAGAATTAGAACAAACAATAAAAGAAGAAGGAGAAAGAGCCATTTTAGAAACAGGAGTTATAGGATTACATCCAGATTTAGTTAAATTAATTGGAAAATTAAAATATAGGACAAGTTATGGACAAAATGTTTTAAACCATTCAATAGAAGTATCAAATCTTGCAAGGATTATGGCAGAAGAATTAGGATTTGATGCAAAAAGAGCAAGAAGAGCTGGGTTATTACATGATATAGGAAAAGCTTTAGACCATGATATGGAAGGTACACATGTAGAAATTGGAGTAGAAATTTTGAAAAAGTATAAAGAAAATCCATTGGTAATAAATGCAGTAGAAGCACATCATGGAGATGTAGAGCCACAAACTATGGAAGCAGTATTAATACAAGCAGCAGATGCTATTTCAGCATCTAGGCCTGGAGCAAGAAGAGAAACTTTAGAAGCATATATAAAAAGACTTCAAAACTTAGAAGAAATTGCAGACTCTTTTGAAGGAGTAGAAAAATCATTTGCAATTCAAGCAGGGCGTGAAGTAAGAATAATAGTAAAACCTGACAAAATATCTGATGATGAAATGACAATATTGTCAAGAGATGTTGCAAAAAGAATAGAAAATGAAATGGATTACCCAGGTCAGATAAAGGTTAATATAATAAGAGAAACTAGAGTAGTAAATTACGCCAAATAAAAAATATAAAATCTTTATAACAATTTATAACACAAAAAATTAGAATAAATTTTAATGTAAAAAACTAATAAGTATAAAAAATGCTTATTAGTTTTTTTGTTATTAGTTAATGATTTAAAGATACATACCGAAAGTATTGATATATTAATATTATTTGGCAAAACATAGCTGGGGTTTAACAATTCTGGTCTTGCCTGCAAAATATTAATATATCAATACTTTTGAGTAATAAGAAGTGAAAAACCATTAACTAGTAACAGTTTTTTTGATAAAATTCACAGCAAAAAATTTGACAAATAAAAAATTATATGATAAAATTTACAACTGTAATCCGCTTAGTCAAGGTTTCTAAATGCTAAGAGAAAGGCTTTGTCAAAAGTACTTATTACTTATAAATCAAAATACTAAAAAACTTAGCCTTTACTATATTTAAAGAGAAGAAATAATTGATCTTCTATTTAATAAAAAAATTAGCTACCTTTTTTAAGGATTAGCGAGTATACATATAAGGGAGGTGCATTTTTAATGTACGCAATAATTGAAAGTTGTGGAAAACAATATAAAGTAGCACAAGGAGACGTAGTTTTTTTCGAAAAACTAGATGTAGAAGAAGGAAATAGCATAAAATTTGACAAAGTAATACTAGTATCAAACGAAGAAAATGTACAAGTAGGAAATCCATATGTTAAAGGTGTTACTGTTGAAGGTAAAGTAATTTCTCATGGAAAAGGTAAAAAAATAATTGTTTTCAAAATGAAACCAAAAAAGAACTATAGAAGAAAACAAGGACATAGACAACCATATACTAAAGTAGAAATTACAAAAATATCAACTGGTACAATAAAAGAAGAAAAAGCTACTAAATAAATAGTAGTAACTATATATAACAAAGCCGAAGGGAGGAAGAACAATGGCTCATAAAAAAGGTCAAGGTAGTAGCCAGAACGGAAGAGAGAGTATTTCAAAGAGACTTGGAGTAAAAAGAGCAGACGGACAATTTGTTCTTGCTGGAAATATTTTAGTAAGACAAAGAGGAACAAAAATACATCCAGGTACAAATGTATCTATTGGTAGTGATGATACACTATATGCTTTAGTAGATGGAACAGTTAAATTTGAGAGAAAAGGGAGAGACAAAAAACAAGTTAGTGTATATCCTGTAGAAAGTAATAATTAAATACTAGAAAATGAAGATTAGAATAACAAAAATCTTCATTTTTTGTATTTATACAATAGGAAATAATATGAAACTTTAAGTTTCTTAGGCTCAAAGTGAAAATAAATAATATATTTTATTTTCAAAGGAAAGTTATACTTTCCTATTGTATAAAAGTCGCTGCGCTCCAATGGTTGCACACAATTTTACTTACGTAAAATTAGCGCAGAACAAATTAACGGAAAGCCAAAGAAAAAATTTAATATTTAGTAGAATTAAATGGCTTTTTGATTTGTTCTAATTAATTAATTTGATATAATAACTTTAAGTTGACAGCATTGGCTATTTAGTTACTATAATTATTAATAATTATAAATATTTGTAATAAAGGGGAATATATGAAAAAGAAAAATATTTTGTATAGCTTTAAATATGCTTTTACTGGAATAATATCTTCTATAAAAAAAGAAAGAAATATGAAAATACATATCTCTATAATGACAATTGTAATGTTGTTAGGAATTATTTTAAAAATTCAAAAAATAGAATGGATTATATGCATTATTTTATTTGGGCTTGTAATTTCATTAGAAATGATAAATACCTCAATAGAAATAGTAGTAGATATGGTAATGCCAAATAAAAATGAAAATGCTAAAAATGCAAAAGATATATCGGCAGGAGCAGTATTGATTGTTGCAATTACGTCTTTAATAATAGGTCTTATAATATTTATACCAAAGATATATAATTTTTTGTTAACTATCATTTAGTAATATATCATTTTTTGCTGTGGATAATACACTTGAAAATATTAACATTTTATGTTAATATATATAAAGATTAACAAAAAGGATGTTGATATATATGGTAAATAATAAAAAGTGTGTAGAATATTATTTCGATTCAAAATTATATAGCAAAGATGATATATTGGAAAAATTAAAAGAAACAGAAAAAGAATATCCGAATAAAAAAATAGAAATGGAAATTAATCTTAATGAATGGGGAGTATATGTAGTTTCTCTAAAATTTAAAGATAAGAAAAAACAGAAAGTAAAAATAAAGAATAAACCTTATCAAATCGAATCAAAAAATCATGAAATAAAGCAAAATAACAAAAAGTTAGAAAAAATTCAGAAAAAAGCTAAGCAACAACAGATAAAATTTGTAAAAAGGCAAGAAGTTCAAGAAGAAAGAAAGAATAAGAAATTAGAAAAAGAGAGAATAAAAAAAGATAAAAAAGTACAAGAAAAATTAGAGAAAGAAAATAAAATAATACAACAAGAAATCTCTGTATATGTTGATAATAGAAAGAGTAGAAAGGTTAAACAAACTATTTTAGAAAAAATAACAAACGAAACTAAAAAAATAAAAGAAAATATGGAAAAAGCAAGTGAACAGCGAAAATCAGAATATTATAATAGTCAAAGAAAGTATGGGCAATATAAACCAACAAAAACATATAAGCCTTATTAAAATAATTTACAGTTAAATAGAAGTTTCGTAAATTAGCAAATAATATATTTATATATTTTAAAACAATTTTCGTTCAAGAAAATATAATTCACATATGTTCAAACGTTATTTGAAAGGTCTAATATACTTATAAAATATATAAATATATCAATACTTTTGAGTAATAAGAAGTGAAAAACCATTAACTAATAACAAATTATCAATAAAAAATAGAGAAAAATAGTTGCAAAATCAAATTTTCTATGTTATTATATAAAAGATAAAAAATAGCCAATAAAAAAGCAAAGTATATATAATAGAAATATAGGAAAGAGAAAATGACATTTGCTGTGAGTCATTACTATAATTATATAGAAATTTCACTTTTTTGGTCTTCTTTTGAATTAAAAAATAGTAGGAAGAAGCGTGTAAGCACGTTATAGCTATAATAAGGTTAGTTAAAAAATAACTAATAAAATTAGGTGGTACCACGAATAACGTAAGCTATTTCGTCCTAATATTTAGGATGAAAATGGCTTTTTTTGAGTTATAGAAAAAGTATTTCTTTTAAAAATTAGATATTTAATATTTATTTTTACTTTAAACTGAGACATAATAAAAAAAAATAAAGTAGTTTATATTTCTACAATAGGAAAGTTATACTTTCCTATTGTAGAAAAATCGCTTTGCTTCAACAGTTGCACACAAATTTCTTTCAGAAATTTGGCGCATGAACAAATTAACTTAAAAGCCAAAGAGAAAATATAAAATTAGTACAAATGTTAAGGCTTTCCGATTTGTTCTCACTTTGAACTAGAAAATAAAAAGCTATATATTGTTCCTATAACTTAAAAAATCAAAAGTTTTAAGATTTTGAGAAAGGAGAGAAAAATGAAAGAAGAAGTAGAAAAAATTAAAAAAGCTTCATTAGAAGAGATTTCAAAAATAAAAGATTTAAAAGAATTAAACGAAATGAAAGTAAAATATTTAGGGAAAAAGGGAGAATTAACAATACTATTAAGAGGTATGGGAAATTTATCACCAGAAGAAAGACCTATTATTGGAAATATTGTAAATCAAGTAAGAGATGAAATTCAGAAAGCAATAGAAACAAAAGAGGGAATTTTAAAAAAAGAAGAAATAAATAAAAAATTAAAAACAGAGAACATAGATGTAACAGAACCAAGTAAGAAAATAACTCTAGGAGGCAAACATCCATTAACTCAAATCATAGAAGAAGTAGAAGAAATATTTTTAGGAATGGGGTATGAAATTGCAGACGGGCCAGAAGTTGAAACAACTAGAAATGTGTTCGATCAGTTAAATACACCAATAGATCACCCAGCAAGAGATTTGCAAGATACATTCTATGTTTCTGAAAATGTTGTTTTAAGATCACAAACATCATCTGTACAGATAAGAGTAATGGAAAATAAAAAGCCACCAATAAAAATAATCTGTCCAGGAGCTGTATATCGTTCAGATACAGTAGATGCAACACATTCTCCTGCATTTCATCAAATAGAAGGGTTAGTAGTAGATAAAAATATAAAAATGACAGACTTAAAAGGAACTTTAGAAATGTTTGCAAAAAAATGTCTAGGAGAAAATACCAAAATAAGATTTAGACCTCATCATTTTCCTTATACAGAGCCAAGCGCAGAAGCAGATGTTTCATGTTTTGTATGTGGCGGAAAAGGTTGCAGAGTTTGTAAACAAGAAGGTTGGATAGAATTACTTCGGGTGTGGTATGGTTCATCCAAAGGTATTACAAAATTGTGGAATTGATCCAGAAGTATATACAGGTTTTGCATTTGGTTTTGGTGTTGAAAGAATTGCAATGGCAAAATTTGGAATAGAAGATATGCGTCTTTTATTTGAAAATGATGTTAGATTCTTAAGACAATTCTAGGGGCATAAAGATTATTAATATCATGAACAAGAAAATTTTGAATGGTTTGATTTGTCAGATGAAATGTTACAAATAGCTATAAAAATATGTAAAGAAAAATCTTATAAATATGATGTAATTAAATGTTCAAACGGCACTTATACAATAAAATTTTCTATTAATAATAAAGAAATGGAGGAAAGATAAAAATGAAAGCAAGTTTAGAATGGCTTAAAGAATATTCAGAAATACCTGTTAGTATAGAAGAACTAGGAAATATATTAACAATGACAGGAACAAAAGTAGAAACAATAGAACAAAAAGGAAATGACATAAAAAATGTTGTAGTTGGAAAAATTCTAGAGATAGAAAAGCATCCTGATGCAGATAAACTAGTAGTAACAAAAGTAGATGTTGGAGAAGAAATAATACAAATAGTTACAGGAGCAAAAAATATAAAAGTTGGTGATATAGTGCCAATTGCAAAAGAAGGAGCAGAACTTCCAAATGATATAAAGATAAAAAAAGGTAAATTAAGAGGAATAGATTCTTGTGGAATGATGTGTTCAATAGGAGAATTAAATTTAGAGTTGCAAGACTACCCAAATCAAATAGAAGACGGAATAATGATTTTAGATAAATCATATGAAAAGAGTATAGGAAAAGATATAGTAGAAGTACTAAATTTAAAAGAAGATGTATTTGATTTTGAAATTACACCTAATAGACCTGACTGTTTATCAATAGAAGGTATAGGAAGAGAAGTTGCAGTATCATTAGAACAACAATTTAAAAATCCAAGAAAAAATCTTGAAGAATTAAAAATAGAAACAAAAGACAATATTGAAGGTCTAAAAGTAGATATTGAAGCACCAGACCTTTGCTATAGATATGTTGCAAGAGCTGTAAAAAATGTAAAAATAGGGGACTCTCCTGATTGGATGAAAAAAAGACTAAAAGCATGTGGAATCAGAAGCATAAATAACATAGTTGATATTACAAACTATGTAATGTTAGAACTTGGGCAACCAATGCATGCATTTGATATTAATTCAATTGGAGGAAAACATATTACAATAAGAAGAGCAAAAGACAAAGAAAAAATAATAACTCTAGATGAGCAAGAAAGAATATTAGATACTACAGATTTAGTGATTGCAGACAATCAAAAAGCCATTGCAATTGCAGGAGTAATGGGAGGACTAAATTCAGAAATTGAAGATAATACAACAACTGTTATTTTTGAGTCTGCTGTATTCAATGGAGGAAATGTAAGAAAAACTGCTAAAAAAATAGGATTAAGAACAGAGGCTTCTTCACGTTTTGAAAAAGGATTATCTGCTGAAAATGCATTAAGAGCTGCAAACAGAGCAGTAGAACTTGTAAAACTTTTAGGAATTGGTGAAGAAATTGAAGGAAAAATAGATGTATATCCTACTAAACAGCAAATAAAGAAAATTCCTTTAGATGTTCAAAAAATAAATGATTTACTAGGAACAAATATAGATAAAAAAGAAATGATTAAAATATTAGAAAATCTAGAAATTAAAATAGAAAATGATATAGTAATTCCACCATATTTTAGAACAGATATAGAATTACAAGCAGATATTGCAGAAGAAATTGCAAGATTTTATGGATATGATAAATTAGAAACAACATTAGTAAAAGCAGGAACAACTTTAGGAATTAGAAATAAAGAGCAAAAAATAGAACAAAAAATAAAAGAAGTATTAGTAAATAGTGGCTTGTACGAAATATATACATATGGATTTATAAGTCAAAAAGATTTAGACAAAGCAAAAATTCCAGAAGAAGTAAGAAAAGATGCAATTATAATTACAAATCCTCTTAGTGAAGATTATAAATTAATGAGACCAACAACAATACCAAGTATAATGCAAATACTTTCTATAAATAATAACAAAAAAAATCAAGAAGTAGGTTTATATGATATATCAAGAAGCTATAGAAATACAAATGGACAGGTAGAAAAAGGAGAAATTCCTGTAGAAGAAAAAATCTTAACAATTGGAATGTATGGAGAAAAAGTCGACTTTTATTCTTTAAAAGGAATAATTGAAAATATATTAGAAGCTATTGGAGTAAATAAATATGATATAGAAAAAGAAACAAAAAACACTTCATATCATCCAGGTAGATGTGCAAATCTTAAAATAGGTATAGATAATATTTGCGTATTTGGAGAAGTTCATCCAGAAGTATTAGAGAATTATGGAATAACAAAAAGAGCATATATTGCAGAAATTAATGTAACAAAACTAGTAAAATATTCAAGATCAAACAAAAAATATGTAGAAGTGCCTAAATTTCCAGCTGTTGAGAGAGATATATCAGTAACAGTAAACGAAGAAATAGAAGTATTACAAATTGAAAAACTAATTAGAAAAATTTCAAAGAAATTTTTAGAATCTGTAGAATTATTCGATATTTATAGAAATGAAAAAATAGGTAATAACAAAAAAAGCATAGCATACAGATTAATGTTTAGAGATAAAAACAGAACATTAACAGAAGAAGAAATTAATGAAACAATGGAAAAAATCTTTAACGAGTTACAAGAAAAATTAGGAGCAGAATTAAGAAAATAAGGACATTATACTAAATTTATTAGGAGGGCTAATGTCAATAATAAAAGTTAATAATTTAAGTTTTAAATATGAAGGAAGTACCGATAAAATATTTGAAAATGTATCTTTTTTAATAGATACAGATTGGAAACTAGGATTAATAGGAAGAAATGGAAAAGGAAAAACAACATTACTAAAGATATTATCAGGCAAATATGAATATAGTGGAAGTTTACAGAAAAATGTTGAAATGGACTATTTTCCATTTATTGTAAAAAACAAAGAAAAAATGGCTATTGAAATTGTCCAAGATAGTGTTCCTTTTATAGAAGATTGGCAAATCATAAAAGAAAATAACTTATTAAATTCAGAACCAGACATGTTATATAGAAAATATTCTACTTTAAGTGGTGGTGAGCAAGTAAAAATACAAATAATTTCACTATTCTTAAAGGAAAATAATTTTCTATTAATAGATGAGCCTACTAATCATTTAGACAGCCAGACAAAAGAACATCTAGTAAAATATTTAAAAAATAAAAAAGGTTTTATTTTAGTTTCACATGATAGAGATTTTATAGATAATGTTGTAGATCACATAATTTCTATTGAAAATACTAATATATATATTGAAAAAGGAAACTTCTCTTCATGGAAAGAAAACAAAGATAAAAAAGATAATTTTGAAATTGCCAAAAATGAAATGCTAAAAAAAGACATAAAGAAACTAGAAACAGCAAGTAAAAATAAAGCAACTTGGGCAAATAAAACAGAAGAAAGTAAAATAGGACAAGGCCATGTAGATAGAGGATTTATTGGACATAGAGCCGCTAAACTTATGAAAACATCAAAAGTTTTACAAGAAAGAAGTAAAAAAGCAATAGAAGAAAAGTCAAATCTTTTAAAAGATACAGAAAAATTACAAGAATTAACTATAAAGCCAATAAAAAATCAAAGATCTCCTTTAATAAGTATAAAAGATTTACAAGTTAAATATGATAATAAAATTATAACAAAAAAAAATATCATTTGAAATACAAGAAAAAGATAGAATAGCAATTGTTGGAAAAAATGGAAAAAGATGATTTTGAAAAGCAGTTACAAAATTTAAGTGAAGGCCAAAAAAAGAAAGTTTTGATTGCTAAAAGTATTTCACAAAATGCAAATCTATATATTTGGGATGAACCATTAAATTATATAGATATAATTACAAGAATACAGATAGAGGAGGCAATTTTAAAAAATCAACCTACTATTATTTTTGTAGAACATGATAAAAGTTTTATTAGAAAAATAGCAACAAAAATAATAGAAATGTAGCAATCATTTTGCCAATGCTGTCAACTTAAAGTTATTATATAGAGTATAATCATTTAGAATTTATATTCACAATATGCATAAAAGTTATATTATGCAATTTAAAAATAATAAAAAGAAGGAGGATAAAATGGGGTTAATATTAAAAGATGTCTCAAAAACATTTGTAGGTAAAAAAGTAGTTGACAATATATCTATAGAACTCGAAAAACCTGGTGTGTTTGGGCTACTTGGAACAAATGGAGCTCGGAAAAACTACGACTATTCGTATGTTACTGGGAATATTAAAAAAAGATAGTGGAGAAATTAGTTGGAATGGTAAAATTGTAAAAAGAAAAAATGTTAATTTTGGATATTTACCAGAAGAAAGGGGAGTATATCCAAAAGTAAAGGTAATTGAACAATTAATATATTTTGCTCAATTAAAAGGAATGAACAAACAAGATGCAACAAAAGCAATTAGTGAATGGGCAAAAGTATTAAAAATAGAAGAATATTTAGAAATGACAGCAGAAAAACTTTCAAAAGGAAATCAACAAAAAGTGCAATTCTTAACAGCAATTTTACATGACCCAGAACTAATAGTTTTAGATGAACCTTTTAGTGGCTTAGATCCTGTTAATACAGAAATAATAAAAAATATAATAATAGATCTAGTTTCAAAAGGAAAATATATAATAATGTCAGCACATCAAATGGCAACAATAGAAGAGTTTTGTAGTGAAATATTAATTTTAAATAGAGGAAAAACTGTTCTAAAAGGTAATTTAAAGGATATAAAAAATTCATATCCAGCAAATAGAGTACATATTGAAGCAAACCAAGACATAAAAAAATATATAGACAAATTTAATCTAAGTATAGAAAATGTAGTGGACAATAATTACACAATAAATATTTCAAATGAAGAGCAAGCACATAAGTTATTAGAAGAATTAGTAAAAAGCAGTATAATAATAGATAAGTTTGAAATCAAAAAACCAACATTAAATGATATTTTCATCGAAAAGGTAGGTGAAACAAAATGAAAGATTTAAAAATAGTAATTGATTTTACAATTAAAGATATGATAAAAAGAAAATCATTTATTATATCAACATTGATAATTTTAATATTAATAGTAATAGGTTTTAATGTACCCAATATTATAAATGCTATCAAAGGAGAAGAAGGCACAAACGAAAAATTATTAATTGTAGATGAAAGCAATATATTTGAAGGAACTTTAGAAAATATAAAAACATTAAATCTAGGATATGATATTGAAATATCAAATGAAAAATTTACATTTGATGATATAAAAAATAAAATAGAAAATGAAGAAATAGAAACAGCAATTTTAATTGAACCAAAAGAAGAAAAAATAGAAATAAAATATATAGTTGAAAATATAAATATGATGCAGGAAGTTCCAGAACAAATTGTGAATGCTATAAATAGTGTATATTCAAATTTACAAATTAGTAAATTAGGATTAACACAAGAACAATTACAAAATATAACACCAAATTTTGATTTTAAACTAGAACAAACAGAAGAACAACAAGCTAGTGGAAATATTTTGGCAATAATGCTACTATCAATAGTACTGTTCTATGCAATATATTTTTGTGCATATCAAGTTTCAAGTTCAATAACAACAGAAAAAACATCAAAAATAATGGAAACATTAGTAACATCTACATCTCCAAGAACAATAGTTTTAGGAAAAACAATTGGGATAGGGATTGTTGGTTTATTACAAATGATATTATTAGTTGCAACAGCTTTAATTTGTGCAAAACTATTTTTAGATGAAGAAATATTAAATTCCGTTTTAGATATGTCAAATATAACACCATATTTAGGAATAATAACAGTGATATACTTTATTTTAGGTTATTTTGCATATGCGTTATTATATGCATTAACAGGTTCAACAGTAAGTAAACCAGAAGACATACAATCAGCAAATGGCCCAGTTGCAATACTTGCTGTAATAGGTTTCTATCTATCTTATTTTACAATGATGAATCCTACTAGTGAATTAAATGTATTTGCATCAATGTTTCCAATATCATCTCCGTTTTGTATGCCATTTAGAATAATAATGGGGCTTGCAAGTACTACAGACGTTATAATTTCTATTGCTATTTTATTAGTAACAATATTTGTAATTGCTAAAGTGGCAATAAAGATATATTCTAATGCTATATTAAATTATGGAAGTAAAATTAGTTTTAAAGATATGGTAAGAATATATAAAGATAAAAATAATTAAAATATAAATATATTAATTTTCTATATTAAAAAGTTAAAAAAATAAATTTAAGTAGGAACAGAAAATATTATTTACCTCCTACTTGATACATTAGATTATGATATGTATTTAAAATTGTTTTAATTTTATTGATGCTATATTTTAAAGACTCAAATAACAAGTAAAAAATTATAAGTTAATTTTATGACACCCTTCCATTAAAAATGAACACTTTCCATAAAATTAACTAATAATTTCTAAAACTTTTCCAATCACATTCGCAATTAATGAAAAAATTATATTATTTACTTTTATTAACTTTAATTAAGCATAATATAAGTAACTTTATAATCGCTATTTATGGGGTTTACTAAAAAAATAGTTCTATATATAATAAAAACTGAAAACAATCAGGATAAAGACATGAAAAAATTTTTTCATGTCTTTATCCTGGAAAACAATTAAAGTATGTTGAACTGAAATTTTATAATAAATATATATGTGTTTAACATAACTGAGAAAGGAATAAGTTTAATTATGGATCAAGGAAAAATAGGAAAATTTATTGGAAAAGTTAGAAAAGAAAAAAATATGAAACAGAAAGATTTAGCTAGTTTACTAGGTGTAACAAGCAAAACAGTGTCAAGGTGGGAAACTGGAAAATATATGCCAGACATTTCTTTATTTCCAAGTATTTCTGGAATTTTAGGTATTTCTTTAAATGAATTAATGCAAGGTGAAAGAATAATTGGAAATAAGAACAAGGATAGTATAGAAATAGAGATAAAATTAGAAATAGAAAAGTCTAAATATAATGAATTATTACTTCTTTTTGAAAAAGAAAATATTGAGTATAAAACAAAAAAACAGCATGATATTTATTTCTCTCCAGAAAATCCTAAATTTTTTGGTGGAGATATTGATGATGAGTGTGTTAGAATTCGAATACAAAAAGATAAATATATTTTATGTTACAAAAAGATATTCTTTGGTAAAACAGAGGAAGATACTCATATTATAGAATATGAAACAGAAGTATCTAATTTAGAAGCAACAATAAATATTTTAAAAGGATTAAGAATTTATAAAGTTTGCGATTTAATAAAAATAAGGAAAACATATGTATATAAAGATATATTTGAAATATCATTAGATGAAGTTGATAATTTAGGTTATTTTATTGAAATAGAAATATATGATAAAAATATCGAAATTAAGGAAGCAAACAAAAAATTATTAGAATTTATTAAAGAAATGAATCTTGATATTACGAAAAGAAATTTAAAAGGATATTCTTATCTTATGTATGATAAACTTAATAGTAATAATGTATTTAATTAAAAATATAAAACTAAAAAAATAATATATTGTTATAACTATTATAGTATTTGGTGCAACGTGCAACTAAACTAAAAGGTCAAAAAAACTTATTATATTGCTGATGTTGTAAAGTTTGCTGAAACTACTAGCAAACAAAAAATTATAAATACATTTAACAGCATACCAATACAATTATCAAAAAAGAATAAGAAATTTTTGTTTTCAGAAATAAAAGAAGATGAAGAAAATGTTGGAGAAAGAAAGTATGCATCATCAATAGAATGGCTAAAAGATGCAAGAACTATTAATTTTTGCTATAACTTATCTAAACCGGAATAGCCTTTAATATCAAATATACGATTAAATTGCTTCAAAATATATATGAGAGATACGGGATTATTAGTGTCTATGTTAGAAGAAGGTAAATAAAAAGCAATTCTAGATGATGATTTATATAGCAATAAAGGAGCACTATTAGAAAGACAATATAGAACAATATCCATTATTTATGATTATGTTTGTATAAATAAAATTGTTGAATTCTTAAAAGAATTTACAAAGATAGATAGCGTATAAATAAAGAAGAATAAATAGAAAGTGAGGAATAATAATTTATGAAAAGTATATTTATAATAGGAGATAGTATTTCTTTATATTATCATTCATATTTAAAGAAACTTTTAAAAAATAAAGCAATATATCGTCGAAAAGGTAATGAAAAAGAAATAGAAATAGCATTGAACGACCCTAATAATCCATTTGGTGCTAATGGAGGAGATAGCAGTCAAGTAATTGAATATATGAATCAGATGATGGAAAAAGGGCAAAAATACGATATGTTACTAATTAATTGTGGTTTACATGATATAAGAACAGATAGAGAAAATTTTAAAAAACAGACAGAAGAAAAAGTGTATGAAAAAAATTTGAATAAAATAATAGAATTAGGAAATCAACTTTCAAATAAATTAATATGGATATCTACAACACATATAAACAATGAGATACATAATTCTAGAAAAGGCGGATATTTAAGATATAATGAAGATGTAGAAAAATACAACCAAATTGCTAACAATATTATGCAACAAAATAACATAGAAATAATAGATTTATATAAATTTACAAAAAAATTAGAATGTAAAGAGATGTATAGGGATCATGTTCATTTTAAAGACTATATAAGTGAAAAACAAGCAGAATATATATATAAAACATTGAATCATTTACTGAAATAAAATATATTAATTTAGATGCAAGAAGGAATAAAGGAACATTTCTAGAAGATTTATATTACTAAAAATAAATGATATTAAAGGACAATTATTAGAACATGATAAGAAGTTTGACGAAGTATTTAATGAATTGCAAAGAAAGCAAGATTCAGAATTTAAACAAAGCATATTTTTCGATGGACAAATCTTTGATGCATATAGTTTAATTATAGATATTATAAAGAGAGCAAAGCGAAAGATTTTAATTATAGACAATTACATAAATGATAGTATTTTGAAAATGTTATCAAAGAAAAATAAAATTGATATAATAAAGAAAATAAAATAAGAGGTAATAATAATGGATTCTTCATATGGATTAACCTATATTCCAGTAGATATTGATAATTTAG